>NZ_JBVIIM010000002.1:45400-256559 GCF_055569765.1 Streptomyces sp. NPDC031365
TAGTGGTGTGTACCGCGGCCCGCCGCGCGGCCCCCCCCCCCCCCCCCCCACTCCCCCCCCCCCCCCCCCCCCCCCCCCCCCCCCCCCCGCCCCCCGCGCCGTCCGCAGGGACCCGCCGGCGGCTCCACCGGCTCCGGCCCGGACGCGGCCGGCAGGACCGCGCTTCCGTTCCGTCCTCCTCCCTACCCGAGACGGCCGCGGCTGTCAGTCCGTAACGTTCCGGATTCTTCGGCCGGCGTCCCGCCGCTACCTTCCGAAGCGCCGATGGACCGGAACCACCCGGACCACAGCCGCGACCCGGGAGGCCACGTTGACCCCGCACCGCCCCACGCGCAGAAGCATCCTCAAGTCCGCCGGAGGCGTCTCGGCCGCCATGGCCCTGGGAGCCGGCGGGGTTCTGGCGGCGGCGCCCTCCGCCGCGGCGGTCGGCAACGCCGCCGGTCTGACCATCGTGGACCGCAACGAGGCGGACCCGCGCATGCGGTACTACCGCTTCCGCACCGCGGCGATCGGCTGGAACCCCGGGGTGAACGTCCTCCTCCCCGACGACTACCACTACAGCGGCCGCCGGTATCCCGTCCTCTACCTCTTCCACGGGGGAGGAGACGGCCAGGACTTCATCACCTTCGACCGCGAGGGCATCCGGCAGTGGACGGCGGGCAAGCGGATCATCGTGGTGATGCCCGACGGCGGCAAGGCCGGCTGGTACTCCAACCCCGTCAGCACCAACGTGGGCCCCCGCAACTGGGAGGACTTCCACATCCACCAGCTGCTGCCCTGGGTGGAGGCGAACTTCCGCACGTACGCGGAATACGACGGTCGCGCCGTCTCCGGGTTCTCGATGGGCGGCTTCGGCGCGCTGAAGTACGCCGCCAAGTACTTCGGCCACTTCGCCTCCGTCAGCTCCCACTCGGGTCCGGCCAGCCTGCGCCGCGACTTCGGCCTGGTGACCCACTGGGCCAACGTCTCCTCCGCGGCCGTGGAGCTGGGCGGCGGCACGGTCTACGGCGCACCCCTGTGGGACGAGGCCCGGGTGAGCGCCGACAACCCCGTGCAGCGGATCGAGAGCTACCGCCACAAGCGGGTCTTCCTGGTCGCCGGCACCAGCCCCGACCCCGTCAACTGGTTCGACACCGTCAACGAGACCCAGGTGCTCGCCGGGCAACGGGAGTTCCGGGGGCTCCTCGGCAGCGCGGGCATCCCGCACGAGTGGCACGAGCCGGCCGGCGGGCACTTCATCCGCCACGATCTGATGCGCCGGGACATCGACGGCATCATCGCGCGGCTCCGCAAGGCCTGACCAGCCGGCCCCACCAGCCCTGCCGCGGGGGCGGCCCTCACCCCCCGAGGGGCCGCCCCGCGGCGCGCGGCCCGTGGTCAACCGCCGGGCCGGACTCGGCTGTCCGAACCACTCACCACGCCCTCCGGATGTACCGGGTGTGCCCCGTTCCCGAGACGACTTCCGATCCGAGAAGAAGGGGCCTCACGTGCTTCCCGGTCTCCACCGCCGCACCACGCACGCCGGGGCGCTCCCGGCCCCGCCACCGCTCCGGTGACGTCGCGGAGCCGCGCTCTCCCGCCCCCACCGCTCCGGTGACGTCGCGGAGCCGCTCTCTCCCGCCCCCACCGCTCCGGTGACGTCGCGGAGCCGCCCGCTCCCGCCCCCACCGCTCCGGTGACGTCGCGGAGCCGCCCGTTCCCGCCCCCACCGCTCCGGTGACGTCGCGGAGCCGCCCGTTCCCGCCCCCACCGCTCCGGTGACGTCGCGGAGCCGCCCGCTCCCGCCCTCCCTCTGCGTGCGCCCCGCTCCCGGCCCCTTTTCCGGAACCGTCCCCTCCCGGCCGGCCGCCCACCGGCGTGATCCGGTCACCGGTGGCCGGATTACCCACGGTGGGCGGGGCTGACCACGGGGTAACATCCGCTGCGTAAGGCATGTGCGGGACGAGTGTCGGGCATGTGGAGCAGGGGGAGCGCGGTGAGCGGCATAGTCGTCCATCTGCCGGAGGGCGGCGGTGGCCACGTCGCCGGGCAGGCGCGCGGCGGCGCGGTGACCCTGCGGCTGGGCCCGGGGGAGCGCGCGCGGTTCGGACGGGGTGCCCCGGACGTTCCCGTGGAGATCCGTCTGGCCGACGCGGCCATCTCGCGGCTGGCCGGGGAGATCGTCGCGACCGCCGACCACTGGCAGCTGAGCAACCACAGCACCACCGCCAGCTGTCTCGTGGAGAACCCGGAAGGGGCCGGGGAGTACCTGCGGGTGCCGCCGCGGCGCGTCGGAGCCCCCATCCCCTTCGAGTTCTCCCGGGTGGTGCTGCCCACCCGCCGCGACACCACCGTCTCCCTCCAGGTCTTCGCCCCCGACCACATCTACCTGGACCCGCAAGCCACGGTCGGCCCGGCGGGCAGCCGCACGGTGACGGCGTACTCGCTGGACGAGACGGCGGCGTACTTCCTGGTCCTCGTCGCGCTCTGCGAACCGTGGCTGCGCGACAGCTCACCGGTCGCGGTGCCGACCACCCCGCAGGTCGTCGAGCGGCTGAGGGGGCACCCCGTGTACGGCGGACTGACGGCTCGCGCGGTCAGCTCGCACATCGACTACCTGGCCGAGGAGAAGCTCAGGACCGGTGCTCCCGCCCCGTCCGGGACCGACCGGGGCGTCCGCCGCAAGGGCAAGCGCGAGGCCGTGGTCACCGTGGCCCTGAGGTTCGGCATCGTACGGGAGGAGCACCTCGCGCTGCTGCCCGCCCGTACGGCCGAACCGGCCGGACGGGGATGCTAGGCGCCGTGTCTCCGGCACACGGAGGGAGCGCCCTGTGGGACAGCGACCGGACCGAACTGCTGCCGCCGGGCCACCGGGTGGGGCGCTGGGAGGTCACCGAGCCGATCGGGTCCGGCGGCTGGGCGGTCGTCTACGCCGGACGCGAAGCCTCGGACCCGGACGCCGAGGACGACGCCCACCCGCGCCGCCACCGGGACACGGATCCGGCCGGCGACACCGTCGCGCTCAAGGTGATGCCGACCGCGGGACTCGCGCCGCGCCAGGCCCGGGCGGTGGCCGAGACCGCCCGGCGTGAGCTCGAACTCGGCCGCAGGGCGGCACATCCCGGGATCATCCGGCTGCTGGACTCCGTCGTCCTCAGAGCCCCGGAACATCCCCTGCTCGACGGTGCGATCGTGCTCGTCATGGAGCGGGGCAGGTGCAGCCTGCGCGACCTGATCGACGCCGGGACGACCGGGGCCGAGGGCGGCAGGCTGATCGCCGGGATCTGCGAAGGGCTGGCTCACCTGCACCGCAACGGCCTCGTGCACGCCGACCTCAAACCGGAGAACATCCTCGTCGCCGAGGACGGTTCGGTGAGACTCTCGGACTTCGGGCTCGCCACCGAGGTGACCGGGACCCACGGGTACGCCCCACCTGCCGGCACCCTGGACTACCTCCCGCCCGAGCGCTGGAGGGCACCACTTGGCGAACGGGGCGTCGAGATCAGGCCGAGCGCGGACATCTGGGCCCTGGGCGTCGTGATCCACGAGGTGTTCGCGTCCGGCGCCTCGCCGTTCCCCGGCGCCACCCCGGCGGCGCGCGGTGCCGCCGTGCAGGAGTACGCCGCGGGGCGCGCCGCCCTGCGCATGGACGCCGCGGTGCCCGATTTCTGGCGGGAGCTGGTCGCCGACTGCCTCGCCCCCACCCACGCCGCCCGCGCCGCGCACACCGCCGAGAGCCTGCTCGTACGGATCACGGCGCACCGGGCCCGAGGCCGCCGCCGCGCCGCCGGCGGCGCGCCCCGACGCCCGCGGAGCCGGGCGCGGACCGCCCTCCTCGCGGTGTCGATGTGCGCGGTGGGCGCGGCCACCCTGACGCACGCCGGGCGGGAGGACGGCTCCGCGATCGGCCCTCCGGAACGGGTCGAGGTGTTCAACGCCCAGCGCGGCTGCCAGGACCGCGCCGACCGGCACCCGCAGTGCAGCCTCGGCCTGGCCGTCGACCCCCGGGAGGCGTACACGGCCGAGAACGTGGTCCCCACCCGGGTGTGGCACGGCGACGTCCTGCGCACCGACTGCCGGCTGGACGGCGGGGTCCCCATCACCGACGAGGAGGACCTGCGCTCCGACAGCTGGTTCCGGATCGCGCTGCCGCACACCCGCTCCCGCGCGTGGCTGCCCGCGGTCCGCACGAAGGACCGCCCGCCCCTCCCGCCCTGCCCGCCCTCGGCGCCGGACGGCTGAGCGGTGATCATTCCGCGCGCTTCCCCCTGCTTACGGCGGGAGTTGCCGGGTGAGTCGCGTGAGGGCAAAGCCGCAGCCCAACGCCCCAACAGGCCGGCAGGCCGGCAGGCTCAAAGATCTCCAGTCCTACGACGTGGCCGTGGACATCTCCGTCGGCTACGACGCGAACGTCCCGCCGGAGTCCTTCGCCCTGATCGTCGTCGACGAGTGCCATCGTTCCCTCTACGGCAAGGACGGCGGCGGGCGAGACTCATGACGAGCCCGCACAGGGGTGCTCTGACGGACCCCTGTGCGTCCGTATGAGTGAAGAGCTGGCACCATGCCGGACATGACCACCCGGCCCGGTTTCCGTCTCGCGCGAGCCGCGATCTTCGCGGCGGTGTGCGTGGTGACGACGGCTCTGGGGCACTCCATGATGTCCGGCGCCGCGCCCTCGGCGTGGACCGTCGTCGGCGCGTTCGCCGCGGCGACGGGGGGAGCGTGGTGGCTGACCGGCCGGGAACGCGGGGCGTCCGCCGTGACCGGGTCGACGATCATCACCCAGTTCGTGCTCCACAGCCTGTTCAGCCTGGCTCACGCGCCGTCCCCCCTGGGATCCGCGCCGGGGACCGGCGGCGCACACGGCCACGGCATGGCCGGCATGGCCGGCATGGACCACGCGATGCACACGATGCCCATGTCCGGTGCCTCGTCCGCCCACGGCTGGACCACCGGCATGGTGCTGGCGCACACCCTGGCCGCCCTGTTCTGCGGACTGTGGCTGTGGCGGGGCGAGGCGGCCGCGTTCCGGCTCGGCCGCGCGCTCGCGGCCTTCGTCTTCGCGCCGCTGCGCCGCGCCCGCCTGGCCGTGGCCCGCACCGCGCCCGGCCTCCCGCCCGACCGGATCGTCACCGCACCGCGGGCACAGCGGCTGCGCAGGTCACCGCTGCTCCACAGCGTCTCCCGCAGAGGCCCGCCGCGCCTCCCTGTCTGCTGCTGACCGCCCGTCCCGCGGTCTTCACGGTTCCTCGGTGACGGGCGGAGTACCGGCGCGCCCGTGACGCGTCGCATGTCCGACGTCTCACGTCCCGCGTGCGCCGGCCCATGGCCCCGCGGTACCCCGGGCCCGACGGCCCGACGGTGTGCCGCTCACCACGCATCCGCGAGGAAACCTTGTGATGACCACCGCACCGACGATGACCCCTGCCCTCAGACGGGACCCGCTCCCGGGCCCCGCCGTGCGCGACGACCAGCAGATCACCCGATGGGCGCTGGCCGCCCGAGGCGGCGACAGGGACGCGATCGACCGGTTCGTGCGCGCCACGCACGGCGATGTCTGGCGCTTCGTCGCCCATCTCTGCGCCGACGTACAGGGTGCCGACGACCTCGCTCAGGAGACGTACCTGCGGGCGCTGACCGGGCTGCCGCGCTTCGCCGGCCGCTCGTACGCGCGTACCTGGCTGCTGTCCATCGCCCGCCGTGTGGTCGTCGACCGCTACCGCGCGGCCGCGGCCCGTCCGCGGCTCGCCGACGCCGAGGACTGGCGGGTGCCCGCCGAGCGGGCGCAGTGCGCCCAGCAGACGGGGCTGCCCGGCTTCGACGACGGAGTCGCGCTCCTCGACCTCCTGGGAGCTCTGGACGCCCGGCGACGGGAGGCCTTCGTCCTCACCCAGGTGATGGGCCTGCCCTACGCGGAGGCCGCGACACTGGTGGGCTGTCCCATCGGCACCGTCCGCTCCCGGGTGGCGCGGGCGCGTGAGGAAATGGCCGGGCTGCTGCGGTCGGCGGAGACCGCCGCGTAACCCGAGCCGGTGAGGGTCGCCGCCCGGACACGGCGAACGGAGAAGCCGCTTCCGGTTCCCGTCGGCGGACGGGATCCGGAAGCGAGACCCTGCGCACCTCGCACGGCCGCTCCCGCGGCGACTTCACCACCAACACCTCACCCACCGAAACCGACCTCGCACCGGTCCACTCCCTGCAGCAGCCGAAGGAGTTCACCGCGGCAGCGCTGCCGCCGGGGGTGCCCGTGCGTCCGTCCTTCGTGCGGGACGTTCGCTGTTCGGCGGAGACTGGGACCCCGACTCAGGAGGTGGCCCTCCCCGCACCAGGCCTGCGGCGGACATCGTGGCCGACTCGGGCGGCGTCGCCGAACTGGCCCAGACCGTGTACAGCCTCACCGTCGCCGACTGGCGGATCGCGGTATCCGCGCCCCGGGCCGTGACGGCCATCGAAACACCGCCTCCTCACCGACGGCCCCGAACACTGCCCAGCCGGCCACCCGTACCGTTTCTACCCGCTCCACGACCATCAGCTCGAGCGCCTCCGCACCTCGTTCCAACAGGTCTGCGCTGCTCAGCAGGCTGCAGCACAGATGCTGCTGGCCACGGCCTCCGCCATCGGCATGGACACCAGCCGCGCCGTCCTCGACGCCGCCGCCCATCGGCACATCACCGCCCAGACCTGGGCCCCGGTTCCTGCCCCGAGCCCCGCGGCCCGAGGGCCCGTCGCGCCCCGTCGGCCACGTTGGAGGAGAGGCACCCGCGTCTGAACCGAAGTCCGCACCGGACCATGCGGAGCACCGGTCCCCTGTCACCTGGCTGGACTGTGCCGCACCGCTTCACATCGCCGACGCGGACGAAGCCGCCTCACCCTCGGCCGGTGGCCGGCCTACCGCCAGTTGTGCGAGGTGAGAGGGCCGGTGTCGTTCAGGTACCCGAGCAGGCCCTCGTGCGGGTACTCGATGATGTCGTCCGGGAGTTCGTGCACGGTGAACCAGGTGAGTGCGATGCACTTCTCCGGTTCTTTGTTGACGGGTTCCCCCTCCCAATCCTCGGCCGCGAAGAAGAAACCGATCCGCTCCACCTCGTCGTCCTGGCGGTGGTGCACGACCTGGACGAGTTCAAGATTCGTCGGGTCGACGACGATGCCCGTCTCCTCGAACAACTCACGGGCCGCGCCGGCGGGCAGGGGCTCGCCCCGGTCGAGCTTCCCCGAGGGCATGTGCCACCGACCGTAGCCGTAGGGGCCACCACGCTGGGAGAAGAGGATCTTGTCGCCGTCGCGGAGGATGACGTGGGTGTCGATGACGGGTGTGGCTGGTTGTCCGCTCATGTTCCTTGGGGGGTTGCTGGGGCGGGGCTGGGGGACCGACGCTAGCGGCAGGGACGGTTTGGCGTCGGCGATTCGCTGGGCTACGTCCGATGGGGTGGAGGCGCTGTTGTCCAGAAGAAGCACCTCGACACCTCTGCTCATGAGGTGGGCGGCCGCTTCCCGGTAGAGGTCGACCTCCCGGCCTGGGCCGCTGGGGTCGAGGTGCCAGCGGTGGGTGACGCCGCGCTTGGCGATGCGCCGTGCGATCAGGTCCGGCGCGGCGGTGAGGATCACGGCCAGGTCCGGCATGGGTACATGCCGGTTGACGTCGACGAGGAACTCGACGGGGACGCCGTCGAGCTGCTGCAGAACCAGGGCGGAGGGCAGATAGCGGTCGCTGACGATCAGCTCGCCGGCGCGCAGTCCGGGATCGATGACCTTCTCGACGTGCTCGTAGCGTGTGGCGGCGACGAGGCAGGCGCGTGCCAGGCCGTGGATCTCGTCGGCGTGGGAGCGGGTGAACATGCCCAGCGCCGTCATGGTCGGCTCGACGGTCCTCGTGGCCGGCCGCTTCTGCGCGGCGAGGAGGGAGTGCAGGGTTTCGACCGTCGTGGACTTGCCGACTCCGCTGGGCCCGTCGATGCTGACGAACCAGCCGGTGCGCCTGCCCGTCACGGACGGCGTACCGACCGGACCAGGAGCACGCCCAGCAGGACCAGGACGGCCACCAGCGCCGCTCCTCCCATGAGCAGCCACGGGGCCGATGCCGGCGCGTCGCCGTCGTCGGCGGCCGTGTCGCCCGCCCCGCCCGCACGGGGCGCGGTGGCTGGGCCGGCCGACGGCGTCCCGCCCGCGGTACCCTGCGGTGCGGATGGGGCCGGTGACACGGTCGGCGCCGCCGGATCCGTGTTGGTGAAGGTGTAACGGCCCTGCAGCGGAGCCCCGTCGGCCGCGACGGTGCGCCAGGTGACGACGATCTCCCCGGAGGGCAGCGCCTTCACCTTCTGCTCCACGCCGTTGTCGACCGCGCCGGGCGTGCCGTCGCTGTACGACACACCGTCGACGCCGGACACCGCGATGCTGGTGAACTGCTGCTTGACCGGCCCGTCGAAGGTCAGCGTGACCGACGCCGGGGACCGGGACACCACGGACCCCTCCGCCGGGTCGGACCCGACCAGCCGCGCGTGTGCCCGCGCCGGCGCGGCCACCGCGACGACCAGCAGCAGCGCGAGCAGCGCGAGCAGCACCGGCACGGCCGCCGGGAGCACGGTCGGCACCCTCCCGGCGTGCCGGGACGCGGTGGCCGACTCGGTCATCGGCGCGGGCACGGGCGTGTACCCGGCCGGCGCGGAAGCCTGCACAGGCGGCGCGGACGCAGGGGCCGTCGGCATGGACGCGCGGACGGTCGTGGACGGCCCGGCGGGCGGGAACGGGGAATCGCTTCGGCGCTTCACGGACCAGTACGTCGGATCCCGCACGCGGAAAGTTCCCCGAAGGCCTTTTGCAAGGGTCCGGGAACTTCCGGCGGGTGCGCCACGACTACCTGCCCGAACTGCCGAACGCGAAGCCGGAGGGCCGACGAATCATGCGCGCCACCACCAGCCCCATCACCCGCGGAACCCGCCGACCGCGCGTCCTCGCCGCCTCGGCGGTCGCGGTGCTGGGGATGATCACCCTTGCCGGTTGCGGCTCGGACGACTCGTCCGCGTCCCGCCCGGCCGGCTCCGCCACCGCGACACCCGGCAAGACCGCCGCCACCGCCGCGCCGGTCACCATGGAGGACCCGTGGGTGAAGGCCGCCGAGTCCGGCATGACCGGGGCGTTCGGGACCCTGGTCAACAGCACCGACGCCGGCATCACCGTCGTGTCCGCGACCTCCGGCGCGTCCAGGAGGACGGAGCTGCACGAGGTGGCGGACGTGAACGGCAAGATGGTGATGCGCCCGAAGGAGGACGGGTTCGTCATTCCGGCCAAGGGCAGCCACGCACTCGAGCCGGGCAGTGACCACCTGATGCTGATGGGGCTGGCCAGCGCCGTGAAGCCGGGTGACGAGATCCCCGTCACCCTGACCTTCAAGGACGGCCGGACGCTCGAGTTCACCGCCGTCGCCAAGGAGTTCGCGGGCGGCAAGGAGAACTACGACTCCGGCACGCCGGATACGAAGGACTCCGGCATGTCCGACATGAAGAGGGGCTGACCGCCCGCCATGGAGAAGAACCGCATCCCGCCCGTCAGCCGCCGCAGGGTGCTGGCCGGCGGAGCGCTCACCGTCACAGGCGCCCTCGCCGGTGCCGGGGTCACCGCCGCCGTGGAGCGTGGCGGCGCCACCGTGGACGGCGGCGACGCGGGCCGGCGCCCGCGGACCGTCACCGCCGCCTACGGACAGGAGACCGTGCCCTTCCACGGCAGACACCAGGCGGGTATCGCGACCCCGGCCCAGTCCCACGCCGTGTTCCTCGGCTTCGAGCTGGCCCCGGGCACGGACCGCGCGGCCCTGGGCCGGATGATGCGGCTGCTCACCGACGACGCCGCCCGGCTCACCCGGGGTGAGCCGGCCCTGGCCGACACCGAACCCGAACTCGCGGTACTGCCGGCCAGGCTGACCGTGACCTTCGGCTTCGGGCCCGGGCTGTTCGGGGCGGCAGGTGTCGACGATCAGCGCCCGGCCTCCCTGGAACCGCTGCCGCGGTTCGGCATCGACCGGCTGCAGGACCGCTGGAGCGGTGGCGACCTGCTGATCCAGATCTGCGCCGACGACCCGCTCACCGTCGCGCACGCCCAGCGCATGCTGATCAAGGACGCCAGGGCGTTCGCCCGGCTGCGCTGGACCCAGCGGGGGTTCCGCCGCGGGCGCGGCATCGAGGACGACGGGGTCACCCAGCGCAACCTCATGGGCCAGCTCGACGGCACCGCCAACCCGGACCTGGACGACGACGTCTTCTCGGAGATCGTCTGGACCGACGCGGGGCCGCGGTGGCTGAGTGACGGCGGTACGACCCTGGTACTGCGCAGGATCCGCATCGAGCTCGAGACCTGGGACGCCGTCGACACCGGCGCCAAGGAGTTCACCATCGGCCGCAGGCTGGGAACCGGGGCGCCGCTCACCGGCACCGCGGAGAAGGACGACCCCGACTTCGGCGCCAGGAACGACCTCGGTTTCCCGGTGATCTCCGAGCACGCCCACATACGGCGGGCCCACGTGGGAGAGGACCGGCGGCGTATCTTCCGCCGGCCGTACAACTACGACGACGCCGTTGCCGCGGACGGGCGGTCGGAGACCGGGCTGCTCTTCGCGTCGTTCCAGCGCGACATCGGCGAGCAGTTCCTGCCCATCCAGCGCGGCCTGGCCGAGTCCGACCTCCTCAACGAGTGGACCACCCCGATCGGTTCGGCGGTCTTCGCCGCCCCGCCGGGCTGCGCCGCCGACGGCTGGATCGGGGAGACCCTGCTCGGCTGACGCGGGACCCGGGCCCTGCCCGACGAAAGCCCGGAGGGGGTTCCGCTGCGGCCGGTGCGTGCGGCGGCGAGGCGGAGGCCGCCTCCGGGCGGGCCGTCGGTCCCCGGCCCGGTGCGGGAATGTTCGGAACGGGTCGAGTTTCTCTTCGCTCCTGAACACGTACGTAGCACTGTTTTCACCCCTGACGGTCCACTTCGGTGACTCACCGCTTACGGGTCGGGCCTTTCTGTCACCCTGTCGGCAGCGATCGAAGTTCTCTTCGTACGAACTGCCCGGGGAGCTGCCCATGAGGGCCATTCCGACCCAACGGGAGACCACCTCGTGCGCCCCCGGCACGCGGGAGCGCGCGTGGGTGGACGTTCCCCTGCCCGGAAGCCCTCTCGCACCGGGTACCGCACGTGCCGTGCTGCGCAAGGCGTTCACCGAGTGGGCGGAACTCGCCCTGCCCGGCGCCGGCCACCTCACCGGCCGAGTCGGCGAGGACGCCACGCTGATCGCCAGCGAACTCGTCACCAACGCCGTCGTGCACGCCGGTACCGAAGTACGCCTGACGTGCGGGCTGGAGGAGGCGACCGGGACACTCGTCGTCGAGGTCGCCGACCGGCACCCCTCCCGCGCGCCGCGCGGCAACGAGCCGGAGGCGCCGGTGCACGAACCCCCGGAGTACGGACGCGGCCTGCGCCTCGTCGCCGCGCTCTCCGAGGCCTGGGGGATCACCTACCGTCCGGGCGTCAAGACGGTGTGGGCGCGATTGGCCGCCGGGGGGCGCTCGGCGGACGACCGGATCGAGGCGTACGCGGAGGACCGCACGCCGGCACGCGATCTGCGGGTGGCGGAGATCCTCGCGCCGGAGCCGCCCCGGCCGGAACAGCGCGCCCCCGACCCCCTGGACGCACTCGACCCGCCGGGCTCACGACGCACGCCCGGCCGCGGGGAAGCGCCCGGACCCGCCCGCGACACCGGGCGCGGAGGCTCGTACGGCGACGACTGGCTGGCCCGGCGGCCCGGGCGGGACGGGACCTGGCTGGGACGCGGCGCCCTCTCCTTCCTCGCCGAGGCCTCGGACCTGCTCGCCGGGCAGCTCGACGAGGACCTGGTCACCTCGCTCACCGGGCAGCTGATCGTGCCGCGGCTCGCCGACTGGTGCGCGGTGTGGCTGGAGGACGAGACCACCGGCCGTGGCGGCTGGAACGGGGCCGACCGGGCCGGAGGCCCCCGCCTCGCCCGCGTCTGGCACGCCGGCGAGGACCGCATCGAGGAACTGAGCCGGGCCCTGGAACGGAAACCGCCGCCGGTGGGCGACCCGTTGGGGGCCGGCCCCGCCCCCTACCCGTGGCCGGACCGGGCACGCGACACCCCGGACGCCGACGACCAGGACCCCGGCACCCCCACCGCCCCCACTCCCGGTACCGCCCTCGCCTACCGGCTCGTCGCCGGCGGACGCCCACTGGGCACGCTGGTCATCGGCCGGGGCGGCATCGGCCGCTTCCCCGACGAGATCACCGGCCTCGTCGAGGACCTCGGCCGACGGGTCGCGCTCGCCATCGGGGCCGCCCGGCAGTACTCCCGGCAGGCCACCATCAGCGCGGTGCTCCAGCGCGGCCTGCTGCCCGGCGCCGTCGCCGAGATCCCCGGCGTCCGCAGCGCCCTCGTCTACGAGCCCTGCGACAAGGGCGGACCGAGCGGCGACTTCTACGACCTCTTCCCGGCCGGCCAGGGCCGCTGGTGCTTCGCCGTCGGGGACGTCCAGGGCAAGGGCCCCGAGGCCGCCGTCGTCATCGGGCTCGCCCGGCCCTGGCTCCGGCTGCTCGCCCGCGAGGGCTACCGCGTCGCCGACGTCCTCGACCGCCTCAACCAGCTCCTCCTCGACGACGCCACGGAGGCCGCCGACGCCGCCGCCCGCGCACTGGTGGCCGCGGGCGCCCGCCCGACCGCCCCCGGTGACGGCCCCCAGACCCGCTTCCTCTCCCTCCTCTACGGCGAACTCGTCCCCTTCGCCGGCGGTGTCCGCTGCACCCTCGCCTCCGCCGGACACCCCCTGCCGCTGCTGCTCGACCCGGACGGCTCCGTCCGTGCCGTGGCCCGGCCGCAGACCCTGCTCGGGGTCATCGAGGACGCCACGTACACCAGTGAGACCTTCGAGATGTACTCCGGCGACACCCTGCTCTGCGTCACCGACGGGGTCACCGAGCGGCGTTCCGGCACCCGCCAGTTCGACGACGGCGACGGGCTGGCCACGGCCCTGTCGGGATGCGCGGGAATGGACGCGGAACTGATAGCGGAGCGGATCACGCAGCTCGTGCACGAGTTCGGAGCGCGGCCGCCCGCCGACGATCTCGCCCTGCTGGTGCTCCAGGCGGAGTGACGTGGCCGGTGCGGGACAATGGAGCACATGCCTTCCGCACTCCCCGACGGCGAGCCCGTCCCCGCCGACGGCGCGCTGCCCGCGTCCGCGCTCGCCGGGGCCGCCGGCCGCCCCCTCGGCTTCTACCTGCACGTCCCGTACTGCGCGACCCGCTGCGGCTACTGCGACTTCAACACCTACACCGCGACCGAGCTGCGCGGCAGCGGCGGGGTGCTGGCCTCCCGCGACAACTACGCCGAGACCCTGATCGACGAGGTCCGGCTGGCGCGGAAGGTGCTGGGGGACGATCCGCGACCGGTCCGCACGGTGTTCGTCGGCGGGGGTACGCCGACGCTGCTGGCGGCCGACGATCTCGTACGGATGCTGGGCGCGGTCCGGGAGGAGTTCGGGCTGGCGGCGGACGCGGAGATCACCACCGAGGCGAACCCGGAGTCGGTCGACCCGGCCTACCTCGCGACCCTGCGGGCCGGCGGCTTCAACCGGATCTCCTTCGGCATGCAGAGCGCGCGGCAGCATGTGCTGAAGGTGCTCGACCGCACGCACACCCCCGGCCGCCCGGAGGCGTGTGTCGCCGAGGCGCGGGCGGCGGGCTTCGAGCACGTCAACCTTGACCTGATCTACGGCACGCCGGGGGAGTCCGACGACGACTGGCGGGCGTCCCTGGACGCGGCGGTCGGCGCCGGGCCGGACCACGTGTCGGCGTACGCCCTGATCGTCGAGGAGGGCACCCGGCTCGCCCGCCGCATCCGGCGCGGTGAGGTCCCCATGACCGACGACGACGTGCACGCCGACCGGTACCTGATCGCCGAGGAGATGCTGTCGGCGGCGGGCTTCGACTGGTACGAGGTGTCCAACTGGGCCACCTCCGACGCCGGCCGTTGTCTGCACAACGAGCTGTACTGGCGCGGCGCCGACTGGTGGGGCGCGGGGCCCGGTGCCCACTCGCACGTGGGCGGGGTGCGGTGGTGGAACGTCAAGCACCCGGGGGCGTACGCGGGAGCGCTGGCCCAGGGGCGGTCGCCGGGGGCGGGGCGGGAGGTCCTGTCGGACGAGGACCGGCGGGTCGAGCGGGTTCTGCTCGAGCTGCGGCTGGTGGAGGGGGTTCCTCTCTCGCTGCTCCGTCCGGAGGGTCTGAAGGCGGCCCGCCGTGCTCTCGGAGACGGTCTGCTGGCCGAGGGGCCGTACGGGGAGGGGAGTGCGGTGCTCACTCTGCGCGGGCGGCTGCTCGCCGATGCGGTGGTGCGGGACCTGGTCGACTGACCGAGGGTTTCCTCGCCCCCGCCGCCCCTTCCCGTCCCGACACTGGGGCTCCGCCCCAGACCCCGCTCCTCAAACGCCGGAGGGGCTGACATCCAGCCCCTCCGGCGTTTGAGGAGCGGGGGTCCGGGGGCAGCGCCCCCGGGGGACGGGACCGGGAAGGGGCGGCGGGGGCGAGTCAACTGACGCTGTCAGGCGGGTGTCGTCACGAAGTCGATCAGTTCCTCGACCCTGCCCAGCAGTTCCGGCTCCAGGTCCTTGTACGAGCGCACCGAGCCGAGGATCCGCTGCCACGCCTCCCCGGTGTTCGCCACCCGCCAGCCCAGCGCCGCGCACACCCCCGTCTTCCAGTCCTGCCCGCGCGGCACCCGAGGCCACCCGGCGATGCCCACGGCCGCCGGTTTCACCGCCTCCCAGATGTCGATGTACGGATGGCCGACGACCAGCGCGTGCTCGCTCGTCACCGCCTGCGCGATCCGCCACTCCTTCGACCCCGGCACCAGGTGGTCCACCAGAACCCCCAGCCGCGCGTCCGGCCCGGGGGAGAAGGACTCCACGATCGCGGGCAGGTCGTCCACACCCTCCAGGTACTCCACGACCACCCCCTCGATACGGAGATCGTCGCCCCACACCTTCTCGACCAGCTCCGCGTCGTGCCGGCCCTCCACGTAGATCCGCCCCGCACGGGCGACCCGCGCCCGCGCGCCGGGGACGGCCACCGACCCCGATGCCGTACGGGCGGGCCGCCGGGGACCCGAAGCGGGCCGGACCAGCGTCACCACACGCCCCTCCAGCAGGAACCCGCGCGGTTCCAGCGGGAACACCCGGTGCTTGCCGAAGCGGTCCTCCAGGGTCACCATGCCCGCCTCGCAGCGGATCACCGCGCCGCAGAAGCCGGTGCCGGGCTCCTCCACCACCAGGCCGGGCTCGGCCGCGACCTCGGGAACGGGAGGCTGCGGCTTCTTCCACGGAGGGGTCAGGTCGGCGGAGTACTGGCGCATTCTGATGACGATACGAGGATCCCGGCCCCGGTGATCACTCCGACACGCCGAAACGGGCCGCCAGGGCGTCGCGCTGAGCCCGTACGAACGCCGCGTCGACCACCGCTCCGTGCCCGGGGACGTACAGCGCGTCCTCGCCACCCAGCGCCAGCAGCCGGTCCAGCGCGGCCGGCCACCGGTCCGGTACGGCGTCGGGGCCGGCCTGCGGCTCGCCGGACTCCTCGACCAGGTCACCGCAGAAGACCACCTCCGGGTCACCGGGGACCAGGACCGCGAGATCGTGGGCGGTGTGCCCCGGGCCCACGTTCGCCAGCAGCACCGGCCGGCCGGCGCCCGGCCCCAGGTCGAGAGTCCACTCACCGGACACCGCGTGCCGCGGCGCGACCAGCGCGTCCACCGCCTCCTCCGCCACCCGCGCGTCCAGCCCCCACCGCACCGCGTCCGCGCGCAGCTCCTTGCGCCCGCGCGCCATGAGCACCGTTTCCATGCCCACCGCGCCGAACACCTCCGCCCCCGCGAAGACGGCCGTCCCGAGGATGTGGTCGAAGTGGGGATGGGTGAGCGCGAGATGTGTCACACGACGGCCCGTGAGCGCCTGCGCCTCGGTCCGCAACCGCGCGCCCTCGCCCAGGCCGGAGCCCGCGTCGACGAGCAGCACACCGTCCGCCCCCACCACGAGCCCCGCCGTGCAGTCCCACACCGGCAGCCGGCACCGGCCCACCCCGGGGGCCACTTGCTCCCATCCCGATTCTTCCCACATCACGGTCATGCGTCGACGCTAGCGGGACGGCCCCGGCCTTGCCCGGGGTGTACCCCCCGGCCGTACACTGGGCCGGGGAAGTCTGGCACTCGCGTGCGAAGAGTGCCAGGGACGTTACCGGGCGGAAAGCTACTGGAGGTGCGCGCGATGCTCAGTGAACGCAGGCTCCAGGTGCTGCGCGCCATCGTCCAGGACTATGTGGGCACCGAGGAGCCCGTCGGCTCCAAGGCGCTCACCGAGCGGCACAACCTCGGCGTCTCCCCGGCCACCGTGCGCAACGACATGGCGGCCCTGGAGGACGAGGGCTTCATCGCCCAGCCGCACACCAGTGCCGGGCGCATCCCCACCGACAAGGGCTACCGGCTGTTCGTCGACAAGCTCGCCGGTGTGAAGCCGATGACCGCGCCCGAGCGGCGCGCCATCCAGAACTTCCTCGAGGGCTCCGTCGACCTCGACGACGTGGTGGCCAGGACCGTACGGCTGCTCGCGCAGCTCACCCGGCAGGTCGCCGTCGTGCAGTACCCGTCGCTGACCCGTTCGACCGTGCGGCACGTGGAGCTGCTGGCGCTGGCGCCCGCGCGGCTGATGCTCGTGCTGATCACGGACACCGGCCGGGTCGAGCAGCGTATGGTCGACTGCCCGGCGCCGTTCGGCGAGGCGTCCCTGGCCGACCTGCGCGCCCGGCTCAACAGCCGGGTCGCGGGCCGCCGGTTCAGCGATGTGCCCAGCCTGGTGGAGGACCTCCCGGAGGCCTTCGAGGCCGAGGACCGCGGTACGGTCTCGACGGTGCTCTCCACTCTCCTGGAGACGCTCGTCGAGGAGAACGAGGAGCGGCTGATGATCGGCGGAACCGCCAATCTCACCCGTTTCGGACATGACTTCCCCCTCGTGATCCGGCCTGTTCTGGAGGCGCTCGAGGAGCAGGTCGTGCTCCTCAAGCTGCTCGGTGAGGCGAAGGATCCGGGCGTGACCGTACGTATCGGTCACGAGAACGCCCACGAAGGACTCAACTCCACGTCCGTCGTGTCGGTCGGCTACGGTTCGGGCGGCGAGGCTGTCGCCAAGCTCGGCGTGGTCGGACCGACCCGCATGGACTACCCCGGAACGATGGGAGCGGTACGCGCAGTGGCACGGTACGTCGGACAGATCCTGGCGGAGTCGTAGTGGCCACGGACTACTACGCCGTACTCGGCGTACGCCGCGACGCGTCGCAGGAAGAGATCAAGAAGGCCTTCCGGCGGCTCGCCCGCGAGCTGCATCCGGACGTCAATCCGGATCCGAAGACCCAGGAGCGGTTCAAGGAGATCAACGCCGCCTACGAGGTGCTGTCGGACCCGCAGAAGAAGCAGGTCTACGACCTCGGCGGCGACCCGCTCTCGGGAGCCGGCGGCGGTGGCGCGGGCGGCTTCGGGGCCGGTGGCTTCGGCAACTTCTCCGACATCATGGACGCGTTCTTCGGCACGGCGTCGCAGCGCGGGCCGCGCTCGCGCACCCGCCGCGGCCAGGACGCGATGATCCGTATCGAGATCGAGCTGGACGAGGCCGCGTTCGGCACGACCAAGGACATCCAGGTCGACACGGCGGTCGTCTGCACCACCTGCAGCGGTGAGGGCGCGGCGCCCGGTACCACCGCGCAGACCTGCGACATGTGCCGCGGTCGCGGTGAGGTCTCGCAGGTCACGCGGTCCTTCCTGGGCCAGGTCATGACGTCCCGCCCCTGCCCGCAGTGCCAGGGCTTCGGCACCGTGGTCCCCACGCCGTGCCCGGAGTGCGCCGGCGACGGCCGGGTCCGCTCCCGGCGGACGCTCACGGTCAAGATCCCGGCCGGTGTCGACAACGGCACCAGGATCCAGCTGGCGGGCGAGGGTGAGGTCGGCCCCGGCGGTGGCCCCGCCGGCGACCTGTACGTCGAGATCCACGAGCTCCCGCACGCGCAGTTCCAGCGGCGCGGCGACGACCTGCACTGCACGGTCACCCTCCCGATGACCGCGGCCGCCCTCGGCACCAAGGTGCCGCTGGAGACGCTGGACGGCATGGAGGAGGTCGACATCCGGCCCGGCACCCAGTCCGGCCAGTCGATCCCGCTCCACGGCCGGGGCGTCACCCACCTGCGCGGCGGCGGCCGGGGCGATCTGATCGTCCACGTCGAGGTCCAGACCCCGACCAAGCTCGACCCCGAACAGGAGCGCCTGCTCCGCGAGCTGTCCAAGCTGCGCGGCGAGGAACGCCCCACGGGGCAGTTCCAGCCGGGGCAGCAGGGGCTGTTCTCGCGTTTGAAGGACGCGTTCAACGGGCGTTGACCGACGCGTTCGACGGATGGTGGGACCCGCCTCCGGCCCTCCCCGAAAAGTGGCTTATGCCAAGGGGAAGGGTGGATTCGGAGTTGGTCGGGGGACGTGACAACATGCCGTCATGTCCTCCGTACCGACCGATCTCTTCCCGCACCCGATCGTGCAGGCCCCGATGGCGGGCGGTGTCGCCGTGCCGCAGCTGGCCGCGGCCGTGTCGGAGGCGGGCGGGCTCGGTTTTCTCGCCGCCGGGTACAAGACCGCGGACGGGATGTACCAGGAGATCAAGCAGCTGCGGGGGCTGACCGCCCGGCCGTTCGGCGTCAACCTCTTCCTGCCGCAGCCGGAGACGGCCGACCCCGCCGCCGTCGGTGTCTACGCCCACCAGCTGGCCGGCGAGGCCACCTGGTACGAGACCGAGCTCGGTGACCCGGACAGCGGTCGCGACGACGGCTTCGACGCCAAGCTCGCCGTCCTGCTGGACAACCCGGTGCCGGTGGTGTCGTTCCACTTCGGTGTGCCCACGCGCGAGGTGCTGGACTCCCTGCGCCGCGCCGGCACGTACACGCTGGTCACCGCCACGACCGTGGAGGAGGCCCGGGCCGTCGAGCGGGCCGGCGCGGACGCGGTGATCGCGCAGGGCGTCGAGGCCGGGGGCCACCAGGGCGCCCACCGGGACATCCCGGAGGCGGACGGTTCCGGCATCGGACTGCTGTCCCTCGTCGCCCAGGTCCGGGAGTCCGTCGGCATCCCGGTCGTCGCCGCCGGCGGCATCATGCGCGGCGGCCAGATCGCCGCCGTCCTCGCGGCCGGCGCCGCCGCGGCCCAGCTCGGCACGGCCTTCGTCGCCGCCCACGAGTCCGGCGCGCACGCCCTGCACAAGCAGGCCCTGACCAGCCCTCTGTACGTCCGCACCGAGCTGACCCGGGCCTTCTCCGGCCGCCCGGCCCGGGCCCTGGTCAACCGCTTCCTGCGCGAGCACGGCCCGTACGCGCCCACCGCCTACCCGGACGTGCACCATCTCACCGCACCGCTGCGCAAGGCCGCCGCCAAGGCCGGTGACCCACAGGGCATGGCGCTGTGGGCGGGACAGGGCCACCGGATGGCCCGGGAGCTGCCCGCCGGGCAGCTGGTGGAGGTCCTGGCGGCCGAACTCGCCGCAGCGCGGACGGCGTTGTCCTCGGGAGGTGCCGCCCGATGACCGCGCCGGTGTTCGTCGTCGACGACTTCGACACGGACGGGTCCGGCCGCTATGTGCTCGACGGCCCCGAGGGACGGCACGCCGTCTCCGTGAAGCGGCTGCGAGCCGGCGAGGGCGTCGTCCTCACCGACGGGACGGGCCGCTGGGCCGAGGGCGAGGTGGACGCCGCCGAGGGCAAGGACCGGTTGATCGTGCGGCTCGGTGAAGTGGTCGAGGAGCCCGTGGAGTTCCCCCGGCTGACGGTGGTCCAGGCCTTGCCCAAGGGTGACCGGGGCGAGCTGGCGGTGGAGACGATGACCGAGGTCGGTGTCGACGCGGTCGTGCCGTGGTCGGCGTCGCGGTGCATCACGCAGTGGAGGGGCGAGCGGGGAGCGAAGTCCCTCGCCAAGTGGCGGGCCACGGCGCGGGAGGCGGGCAAGCAGTCCCGCCGGGTGCGGTTCCCGGAGGTCGCGGACGCGGCGACGACGAAGCGGGTTGCCTCACTTCTGGCCGAAGCGGAGTTCGGGGCGGTGCTGCACGAGAGCGGTACCGAGCCGCTGGCGACGGCCGAACTCCCCGCCTCGGGTGACATCGTGCTGGTCGTCGGGCCCGAAGGAGGGGTCTCTCCTGAGGAGTTGGCGGTCTTCGAGGAGGCCGGAGCGCGGGCCTTCCGGCTGGGCCGGAGTGTGCTGCGGACGTCCACGGCGGGGACGGCGGCTGCGGCGTTGCTGCTCGGGCGTACGGGGCGCTGGTCCTGACCGGAGTGGTTTCTCCGCCCCCGGCCCCCCGCTCCTCAAACGCCGGAGGGACTGAGTTTCAGCCCCTCCGGCGTTTGAGGAGCGGGTCTGGGGCGGAGCCCCAGGTTCGGGACGGGAAGGGGCGGCGGGGGCGGAAGAAGCATGTGGCCATATGCGCCCTACCGCCCCGCCGCCGACGGTGGCAGTCTGCCGTCCATGAGCGCGACGAAATGGTTCCCGCGCACGGCGCGCAGCCGGCGCCGGCGAGCACTGGCCGTCACCTTCGCCGTGGCCGCCATCGCAGGAGCCGCGGCATGCGAGGGCGGCGGACTCGGTTCCACCGCCGTCGCGTTCACGACCGACGAAGCGGTGACCGACGAGCTCAACCGGCGCAAGGCCGACGTGCGGTGGCTCAGCTGCACCGCGTCCTTCGGTGACAAGGGCGACAAGGGAGACCAGAGCGGCAAGGGCGGAACCACCCCGACCGAGGACACCGTCGCCACCGTCGACTGCCAGGGCGAGACCCAGGACGGCAAGGAGATCACCGTCACCGGAAAGGTCACCCACGCCGTCAACGGCGCCTGCGTACGCGGCAACATCACCGCGAAGGTGGACGGAAGACAGGTGTTCCGCGTCGACGGACTCGGCGACTGCGACGACAAGAGTCCGCCCCGCGTCGGCGAACCCACGCACCGCGGCCCGAACCCCACCGTCACCGTGACCGTCACGACGACCGTGTGGTGCGAGCAGTACCCGTCGTGTCGTCCCGTCGAGGGCAAGTGATCGGAACCTCTGTCCAGGACCGCCCGCGCCTGCATAGGGTGATCGGGTGACACAGCCCGCATCGGTCGCATCCGCCGCTTATCTCCGGTTCCCGCATCTGCACGGCGAGTTGGTCGCCTTCACCGCCGAGGACGACGTGTGGCTCGCCCCGCTCGACGGCGGTCGCGCCTGGCGGGTCAGTGCCGACAACGTGCCGGTGACCCTGCCCCGTATCTCGCCCGACGGCACCACCGTCGCCTGGACCTCCACCCGTGACGGCGCCCCCGAGGTGCACGTCGCACCCGTCGACGGCGGGCCCGCCCGCCGGCTGACCCACTGGGGGAGCCTCAAGACCCAGGTGCGCGGCTGGACCGCCGAGGGCCGGGTCCTCGTGATCAGCGCCCACGGTCAGGCCAGTCTGCGCCGCACCTGGGCCCGTGCCGTCCCCCTCGACGGCGGACCCGCCGCCACCCTGCCCCACGGCCCCGTCGGTGATGTCGCCCAGGGCCCGCACACCGTGCTGCTGTCCGCCCCGATGGGCCGCGAGGCCGCCTGGTGGAAGCGCTACCGGGGTGGCACCGCGGGCAAGTTGTGGATCGACCGTGAGGGCGACGGCGAGTTCGTGCGGCTGCACGAGGACCTCGACGGGAACATCGAGTACCCGCTGTGGGCGGGGGACAGGATCGCGTTCCTCTCCGACCACGAGGGCACCGGCGCCCTGTACTCCTCCCTCGCCGACGGCTCCGACCTGCGCCGGCACACACCCCTCGAAGGTTTCTACGCCCGCCATGCCGCCACCGACGGCACCCGGGTCGTCTACTCCAGCGCCGGTGAACTGTGGATCCTGGACGACCTCGACGGGGCCGAACCGCGCCGGCTCGACATCCGGCTCGGCGGCCAGCGCGTGGACCTCCAGCCGTTCCCGGTGAAGGCGGCCCGCTGGTTCGGCTCCGCGTCCCCCGACCACACCGCGCGCGGCAGCGCCGTCTGCGTGCGCGGCACGATCCACTGGGTCACCCACCGGTCCGGTCCCGCCCGCGCCCTCGCCGCGACCCCGGGCGTACGGGCCCGGCGCCCGCGCACGTTCCGCGCGGACGGCGAGGAGTGGGTGGTGTGGGTCACCGACACCGAGGGCGACGACGCCCTGGAGTTCGCCCCCGCCACCGGACTCACCCCCGGCGCGACCCCGCGCCGGATCGCCGCCGGACAGCTCGGCCGGGTCGTGGAACTGGCCATGGCACCCGACGGCAGCCGCGCCGCGATCGCCTCGCACGACGGCCGCCTCCTCCTCGTCGAGCGCGAGACCGGCGAGGTCCGCGAGGTCGACCGCAGTGAGGACGGCGATGTCTCCGGACTGGTCTTCTCGCCCGACTCCACGTGGCTGGCCTGGTCCCACCCCGGACCGCGTCCGCTCAGCCAGCTCCGCCTCGCCAACACCACCGACCTGTCGGTCACCGAGGCGACCCCGCTGCGCTTCCAGGACTACGCGCCCGCCTTCACCCTCGACGGCAAACACCTGGCGTTCCTGTCGACCCGCTCCTTCGACCCGGTCTACGACGAGCACGTCTTCGACCTGGCCTTCGTCGAGGGCGTACGTCCGTACCTGATCACTCTCGCGGCGACGACCCCGTCCCCGTTCGGGCCGCAGCGGCACGGCCGCCCCTTCGAGACACCGGACCGGGACGAGACGCCCGACAGCGAGGGCACCCCCGCCACCCGGATCGACCTCGACGGCCTCGCCGACCGCATCGTGCCGTTCCCGGTCGAGGCCGCCCGCTACACCAACCTGCGCGCCGCCAAGGACGGGGTGCTGTGGCTGCGGCACCCGGTGCGCGGCGTGCTCGGCGCGTCCAGGGCCACCCCGGACGACCCCGACCCCAAGACCGACCTGGAGCGTTACGACCTCGCCCAGCAGCGCATCGAGCATCTGGCTGTGGACGCCGACCACTTCGAGGTCAGCGGTGACGGCAAGCGGGTGCTGCTGTGGACCGACGGGCGGCTGAAGGTCGTACCCAGCGACCGGCGTGCCTCGGGCGACGACGACAGCGACACCAACATCACCGTCGACCTCGGGAGGGTCCGCCAGTTCGTCGACCCGGCCGCCGAGTGGCGGCAGATGTTCGACGAGAACGGCCGCATCATGCGGGACAACTTCTGGCGTCCCGACATGAGCGGTGTGGACTGGGACGGGGTGCTGGACCGGTACCGGCCCGTGCTCGACCGGCTGGCCACCCACGACGATCTGGTCGACCTGCTGTGGGAGGTGCAGGGGGAGCTCGGTACCTCGCACGCGTACGTCACCCCGCGCGGCGGGTACGGCGACGGGGCGCGGCAGGGGCTGCTCGGGGCGGACATCTCACGGCACGAGGACGGCAGTTGGCGGGTCGACCGGATCCTGCCGACGGAGACCTCGGACCCGGACGCCCGGTCGCCGCTCGCCGCGCCGGGGGCTGCCGTCCGGGCCGGGGACGCGATCGTCGCCGTAGCCGGGCAGGTGGTCGACGCGGTGACCGGCCCCGCGCCGCTGCTGGTGGGGACGGCGGGGAAGCCGGTCGAGCTGACCGTCTCGCCCGCGGGGGGCGGTGAGCCGCGGCACGCGGTGGTCGTACCGCTCGCCGATGAGGAGCCGCTGCGCTATCACGCGTGGGTCGCCGACCGGCGGGCGTATGTGCTCGAGAAGTCCGGGGGGAGGCTGGGATACATCCATGTACCGGACATGCAGGCGCCCGGGTGGGCGCAGATCCACCGCGATCTGCGGGTGGAGGTGCTGCGTGAGGGGCTGATCGTGGATGTGCGGGAGAACCGGGGCGGGCACACGTCACAGCTGGTGGTGGAGAAGCTGGCCCGGCGGATCGTCGGGTGGGACCTGCCGCGGGGGATGCGGGCGGAGAGTTATCCGCGGGACGCGCCCCGGGGGCCCGTCGTCGCCCTGGCCAATGAGTTCTCCGGGTCCGACGGGGACATCGTGAACGCGGCGATCCGGGCGCTGGGGATCGGGCCGGTGGTCGGTACGCGTACATGGGGTGGCGTGATCGGGATCGACAGCCGGTACCGGCTGGTCGACGGAACCCTGGTGACTCAGCCCAAGTACGCCTTCTGGCTGGAGGGGTACGGGTGGGGGGTGGAGAACCACGGGGTGGACCCCGACGTGGAGGTGGTGCAGCGGCCGCAGGACTACGCGGCGGGGCGGGACGTGCAGCTGGACGAGGCGGTGCGGCTGGCGCTGGCCGCGCTGGAGACCGCGCCGGCGAAGGTGCCGCCGGCGTTGTCGTGAGCCGGGGGTGGCCGCGCGGCCCGGTGCCTGCGGGGGCGTCGCGCCCACCCGTGCCGCCCAGGCGTCGCGCCCACCCGTGCCGCCCAGGCGGCACGACTGCCCGCGGTGACGGGGCGGCGGCGCGACCGCCCGCCTTACGGGGCGGCGCGACTGCCCGCCGGTGCGCGGGCGCGGATACGATGCCTGCGTAGGTGATCGTCAGGTCGAGGAGGGTGTATGGCTGGGGAGCCTCAGGACGACTGTCTGTTCTGCAAGATCGTTGACGGGAGCATCCCGGCGACGATCGTGCGGGAGACGGAGACAACCGTCGCGTTCCGTGACATCAACCCCCAGGCGCCGACCCATGTACTGGTGATCCCGAAGGCGCACCACCGGGACGCCGCCGCCCTCGCCGCCGCCGCGCCCGAACTCGCCGCCGACGTGCTGCGTGAGACGCGGGCCATCGCGGACGAGGAAGAGCTGGAGAGCTACCGCATCGTCTTCAACACCGGCAGCGGCGCCGGTCAGACCGTCTGGCACGCACACGCCCACGTCCTGGGCGGGCGCGGCCTCGAGTGGCCCCCCGGATAGGCGGCGTTGTCCGTACGTGAACTGGTGGTGCTCGGCACCGCCAGCCAGGTCCCCACCCGGCACCGCAACCACAACGGCTATGTGTTGCGCTGGGACGGCGAAGGCATCCTGTTCGACCCCGGCGAGGGAACTCAGCGCCAGATGCTGCGCGCCGGGGTCGCCGCCCACGACCTGAACCGGATCTGCGTCACCCACTTCCACGGCGACCACTCCCTGGGCCTCGCCGGAGTGATCCAGCGCGTCAACCTGGACAAGGTGCCGCACGAGATCACCGCCCACTACCCCCGCTCCGGGCAGCGCTTCTTCGACCGTCTGCGGCACGCCACCGCGTATCGCGAGACGGTCCCCCTCACCGAGGCCCCGGTCGACACGGACGGCCCGCTGGCCCGCACCCCCGGTTACACGCTGGAGGCGCGGAAACTGTCCCATCCCGTCGAGGCGTACGGGTACCGGCTGGTCGAGCCCGACGGCCGGCGCATGCTGCCCGGCCGGCTGGCCGCGCACGGCATCAAGGGCCCGGACGTCGGCCGTCTCCAGCGCGAGGGTTCGCTGGGCGGGGTGTCGCTGGAGGAGGTCAGCGAGGTGCGGCGCGGGCAGCGGTTCGCGTTCGTGATGGACACCCGGCTGTGCGACGGGGTGTACGCGCTCGCCGAGGGCTGCGACCTGCTGGTGATCGAGTCGACGTTCCTCGACGAGGACGAGGAACTCGCCGTGGAGTTCGGCCATCTGACCGCCGGGCAGGCGGCGCGGGTGGCGCGGGACGCGGGCGTACGCCGACTGGTCCTCACCCACTTCAGCCAGCGCTACTCCGACCCGGAGGAGTTCGAGAGGCAGGCACGGGCGGCCGGGTACGAGGGCGAGCTGACCGTGGCGCACGATCTGCAGCGGGTGGGACTTCCGAAACGTCGGTGACACGGCCATATGGCCGTGGGATGCCGGCCGATGGTCGCACCGCACCTCCATGACGAAGGCATGCTGGAACATGAGCTCGCCTTCACCCTCGCCGCACGCCCCGGCGTCGGGCTGCCCCGCGTCGGCACCGGGGCGCGGGAGGGGCTTCAGGCGAGTCCCGGTCCTCGCGTTGCCGCTGCCGTGTCGTAGGCGCGCTGGGCCGGGGCGGGGGTGCCGTCCAGGGGGATTTCCACCACCGGCTGTTCCGGCGCGCCGACCTCGGGCACCGCGCCCGTCGGCGTGACCGTGGACGCGGCGACCAAGGCCGCCGGGTGGCCCCCGCGGCGGCGGACCGCGCCCGGCAGCAGGGGACGCCCGCCGGTGTGCAGGGCGACCGCCGTCATCGGCACCGCGACCAGCAGCAGGCCGGCGGCGAGCACCGCGCCCATCACCGGGAACCCGGCCTGCGCGGAGAGCACACTGCCGGTCAGCGGTCCCGCCGCCGTGCCGAGTGCGGAGGCCGAACCGACCAGCGCGGCCCACCGGCCCCGGGGGTCCAGCGAGGCGGCCAACCCGATCAGGTACGACAGCACCACCGGGTAGATCGCGTTCCAGGCGATCTCACCCGCGGCGAAGCTGCCCAGCCCGGTCGCCGAGGCGCTGAGCGCGATGCAGCCCGCGATGACGACCGTGCCGCCGCCGATGGGCAGCGCGCGTCCCAGTCGTGAGCCCAGCGCGCCCGCGCCGACGATGCTCAGCAGCCCGGCGCCCAGGGCCACCGCGAAGACGACACCCACGGTCGGCTCGGACAGGTGCGCCTGACTCACCCCGATGCGTCCGCTGACACCCCACAGCGCGTTCTGCGCGAGCGACCACAGCAGCATGGCGCCCGCCAGGACGAGCCCCGAACGCCGGTACGGCAGGCGCGTGACGGCCGGATCCGGGACGGCGGGACCGGGACCGGGACCGGGAGTGCCGGCGGGCAGCCGGGAGGTCAGCGGCCACACGGCCACCGCGGTGAGGGCGATGGCGGCGAGGGTGAGGCCGTGGCCCGGGAGGTGCGGCACCGTCAGGTACACCAGGCCCGCGAGCGCGGAGACGCTGAGCAGCCCGAGGGTGGAGGCCCGGTGCGGGTCGCTCCCCCACGCTCGAAGGTCCTCGCGCGAGGGGACCCCCAGGGCGGCGATCAGGGTCGCGGCGACCGTCGTGGCCGTACCGGAGCCGAAGCCGCCGACCACCACACCGGCGACGACGACGGGCAGGGCGCTGGTGAGGGCCGCCCCGCCGTAGCCGATGACGGCCAGGACGAGGCCCAGCCGGGCCAGGGCCCGCGCCCCGACCCGTTCCACGCGTGAGACCAGCAGGAATCCGGCGGTGGCGGAGCTCAGCAGCAGCGCGCTGCCGACGGCACCGGCCTGGGTGGCGGAGAGGTCGAGCCCGCGTTCCAGCCGGCCGACGGTGGTCGGCAGCAGATAGGGGGCGAGGTACCCGGCCGTGAAAAGGGCGACGAGGGGCCAGGGAGTGGTGCGAGGGGTGAACACGGGCGTTCCCGGGGCATGCGAAAGGGACGGTGCGAGAGGCAAGGAAGGGGGGCGACGACCGTCGACTGACAGGAGCGCGCGGGCAATTTGTATCAAGCCGGGAGGCGGCAACGGGAGGGCGCCAGATGTGATCTACGTCACCCGTGCGTTTGACGTCCTCAAGTGCTGGGTAGCGGTGTGCGCTACTGCCAGTGAACAGCCCCGCCACCTGCGGAAACGGTGGCCTCCGCCTTCGTCCGGATATCCCGCATCACCGCGATGATCCGCTCCTCCCGCTCCGAGGTCAGCCGGGTCACCGGCACCGAGCAGCTGATGGCGTCCTGGGCGGGGGAGTCGTACCGCAGGGCGAAGCCGAAGCCGATGATCCCGCGCACACCCTCCTCCCGGTCCACGGCGTAGCCGCGCCCGCGCACCCGGGCCAGATCGGCCGCCAGTGACTCCCGGGAGGCGTGGGTGTGGGGCGTCGCCGCCTCGTACGGGCCTTCGGGCAGTTCGTCGTCCGGCCGTTCCGCCAGCAGGGCCTTGCCGAGCGCGCCCATGTGCGCCGGGAGCCGCCGTCCCACCCGGCTGATGGTGCGCAGGTACTCGTGCGACTCGCGCGTCGCGAGATAGGCCACGTCGTGCCCGTCCAGCCGGCCCATGTGGATCGTCTCGCCCAGTGCCACGGACGCCTCGTCGAGATACGGACGCACCGCCCGCACGCGCGGGTCCGAGTCGAGGTAGCCGGTGCCGGTGAGCAGCGCGTGGATGCCGATGCCGTACAGGGAGCCGGTGGCGTCGGTGCGGACCCAGCCGCGGGAGACCAGGGTCTGCAGCAGCGCGTACATCGAGCTGCGCGGGATCTCCAGCGCGTCCGCCAGCTCCTGGAGACGGGCCGGGCGGTCACCGCGCGCGGCAAGCAGTTCCAGCAGCTCCACCGTGCGCGCAGCGGACTTCACCTCGCGCACGCCCCCTGTCTCCGGCATGCGGCCGATCGTAGTCCGGAGGCAGGCGGCGTACGCCGGACCATTGACGCCCATCGTTCGTGTATCTAACCTGCATTCTTATACGTGGATGTCATCTACATAGGGAGATGGACGAGGGTGAGCCCCGATACGGACACGAGCGACACGAGCGATACGGCTTCCGTGGCGAGACGCCTGGAGGACGGGATGGCGAACGGGGTGCTGTCCTTCCCGCTCACCGCCTTCCACGAGGACGGATCCCTCCACCCGGACGGCTTCCGCGCCTACGTCGCGGACCGGATCACCACCGCTCCCGGCGCCGTCTTCCCCGCCTGCGGCACCGGCGAGTTCTTCTCCCTCGACGAGGACGAGTACCGCCGGGTCGTCACCATCACCGTCGAGGAGAGCGCCGGCCGGATACCGGTCGTCGCCGGCATCGGCTACGGCTGGGCCCAGGCCACCCGGTTCGCGCACATCGCCGAGGAGGCCGGAGCCGACGCCCTCCTCGTCCTTCCGCACTACCTCGTCGCCGCCGGGCAGGACGGACTCGTCGCCCAGTTGGAGGCGATCGCCGCCCGCACCCGGCTGCCGCTCGTCACCTACCAGCGCGGCCAGGTCGCCTACTCCGCCGACTCGCTCAAGCGGATCGCCGCGCTGCCGGGCGTCATCGGCCTCAAGGACGGCCACAGCGACCTGGACCGCCTGCAACGCCTCACTCTCGCCGCCCCCGAGGACTTCCTCTTCTTCAACGGTGCGGCGACCGCCGAGATCCAGGCCCGCGCCTACGCCACCGTCGGCGTCCCCGCCTATTCCTCCGCCGTCCACGCCTTCGCCCCCGAGATCGCGAACGCCTTCTTCACCGCCCTGCGCGAAGGCGACGAGGGCACCCTCGAGAAACTGCTGCGCGGCTTCTACGTCCCCTTCGTCGAACTGCGCGACCGCGCGCCCGGATACGCGGTGTCGCTGGTGAAGGCCGGGGCCCGGCTGCGCGGACACTCCGTGGGGCCCGTACGCGCCCCGCTCACCGACCCCTCGGACCGCGACCTCGCCGACCTCAGGACCCTGCTCACCACCGGACTCGACCTCGTAGGAGCCGCCCTGTGACCACGCCGACCACGCCGACCGTCCCGACCTCCCGCTCCCGCGATCTGACCGTGACCGAGGTCCGCCTCACGCCGATCCTGGTCGCCGACCCGCCGCTGCTCAACACACAGGGCGTCCACCAGCCGTACACCCCCCGCCTGATCGTCGAGGTGGTGACCGCGGACGGGACCACCGGACTGGGCGAGACCTATGGCGACTCCAAGTACCTGGAACTGGCCCAACCCCTCGCCGACCGGCTGGTCGGCCGCCGCGCCGACGACCTGAACCGGCTGTTCACCGAGGCCGACGACGTGGCCGTCGACGCCTCCCGGGTCTCCGGCCAGGTCGACGTGGGCGGACTGCGCGGCGTGCAGACCGCTGACAAGCTGCGCCTGTCCGTGCTCTCCGCACTCGAGGTCGCCTGCCTCGACGCCGTCGGCAAGAGCCTCGGCCTGCCCGTGCACGCTCTGCTCGGCGGCAAGGTGCGCGACGCCGTCGAGTTCAGCGCCTATCTCTTCTACAAGTGGGCAGACCACCCGGAGGGCGTGACGGCGGAGAAGGACGACTGGGGCGCCGCCGTCGACCCGGCCGGTGTCGTCGAGCAGGCCCGCCGGTTCAAGGACCGCTACGGTTTCACGTCCTTCAAGCTCAAGGGCGGGGTCTTCGCGCCGGACGAGGAGATCGCGGCCGTCCGCGCCCTCGCCGCCGCGTTCCCGGGGCACCCCCTGCGTCTCGACCCCAACGGCGCCTGGTCCGTCGAGACCTCCCTGAAGGTGGCCGCCGAACTCGGGGACGTCCTCGAGTACCTGGAGGACCCGACCCTCGGCACCCCCGGCATGGCCGAGGTCGCCGCCCGCGCCGGGGTACCGCTCGCCACCAACATGTGCGTGACGACGTTCGCCGAAATCAAGGAGGCCTTCACCCGCGACGCCGTCCAGGTCGTCCTCTCCGACCACCACTACTGGGGCGGACTGCGCAACACCCAGCAGCTCGCCGCCATCTGCCGCACCTTCGGCGTCGGCGTCTCCATGCACTCCAACACGCACCTGGGGATCAGCCTCGCCGCGATGACCCACGTGGCGGCGACCGTGCCCAACCTGCACCACGCCTGCGACTCCCACTACCCCTGGCAGTCGGAGGACGTCCTCACCGAGCGCCTCACCTTCGAGGCCGGCGCCATGCGGGTCTCCGACGCTCCCGGCCTCGGCGTGGAACTCGACCGGGACCGACTGGCGTTCCTCCACCGGCGATGGCTCGACGACGACGGCTCGCTGCGGGACCGCGACGACGCGGCGGCCATGCGGATCGCCGACCCGGACTGGGTCACGCCGTCCGTACCGCGCTGGTGATCCCCCCGGGGCCGCCGTGGTGATCCCCGGGGCCGACATGGAGTGACGGTCGTCACACCGACGGTGGTGTGGTGCACACTGGCCTGATCCGCACCATGTCAGGGAGCGCACCGTGATGGCCGCAACCGGGAAGGCACGCGTCGAGGGACCGGACCGCCCGCCCCCGCTCGATCCCCTCGCCGCCCTGCGCGCACCGGGCGACCCGCCCTGGGACGTCTACCTCACCGGCACGGTATTCCTCGACATCGTCTTCACCGGGCTCGACTCCGCCCCGGTGCGCGGGACCGAGTCCTGGGCGCGCGGGATGGGTTCGAGCCCGGGCGGGGTCGCCAACATGGCCACCGCCCTGGCCCGGCTCGGCCTGCGCACCTCGCTCGCGGCGGCCTTCGGCGACGACCACTACGGCGAGTACTGCTGGGACACGCTGGAGCGGGGAGAGGGCATCGACCTCTCCCTGTCGCGCACCGTGCCCGGCTGGCACTCACCGGTCACCGTTTCCATGGCGTACGAGGGTGAGCGCACGATGGTCTCCCACGGCCACGAACCACCCCCGGAGGAGCCCGCCCCCGACTGCCCCCCGCGCGCGCGTGCCGCCGTCGCCTCCCTCACGCCGGGCCGCAGCGCGCCCTGGATCGCGCAGGCCGCGCGCAAGGGGACACGGATCTTCGGCGACGTCGGCTGGGACGACAGCGGGGAGTGGGATCTCGCCCGGCTGCCCGACCTGCGGCACTGCGAGGCGTTCCTGCCGAACGCGGAGGAGGCGATGCGGTACACCCGCACGGACTGCCCGCGCGCGGCCGCGCACGCCCTTACCGAGCATGTACCGGTCGCGGTGGTCACCCTCGGTGCGGAGGGCGCGTATGCGGTGGACCGGCGTACGGGGGAGTCGGCGTCGGTGCCGGCGATCGAGGTGGAGGCGCTGGACCCGACGGGGGCGGGGGACGTGTTCGTCGCCGGGTTCGTCACGGGCAGCCTGGCCGGCTGGCGGCTGACCGACCGGCTGGCCCTCGCGGGGCTCACGGCGGCGTTGTCCGTCCAGGAGTTCGGGGGGTCGCTGTCGGCTCCCGGATGGACCGAGGCGGCGGCGTGGTGGCGGATGGTGCAGTCGGTCCAGGGGCAGGAGCGGGCTGCGCTGCGGCGGTACGCGTTCCTGACGGACCTGGTGGCGGAGGAACCGGTGCGGCCGTGGCCGCTGCGGCGGGCGGTGCCGACGATCGGCTTCCGCCGGTCGGCCTGATGAGCGGGGCTCCGAACCCCGCGCGCTGTGCCGGGGGCTCCGCCCCCGTGCCCCCGCCAGAGGGCTCCCGCCCCCTGGCCCCCGGCCCATGCCCGCCCACCGCCCGACTCGGTGGGCTGGAAGGCGGCGGCTCGGTGGGCTGGGGGTGTGTCGGTCGGGTGGGGCGCGGAGGGTTTTGGCTCGGTCGGATAAAAGGCCTACGGGGTTGTCACCCTTGCGTCGTACCCTGGGAATCGCGAGGCCGCCCTCAGCTGCGCGGCCGTATTGAGGAGGATCCGCAGGCCTTCAGAGCCGGCCCATGACTCAGACACCCACAGATCGCACCCCCGCGCAGGGACAGGCGAAAGTGCAGTTCACCGTCCCCGCCCAGCACCCCATGGTGACCGTGCTGGGGTCCGGCGACTCCCTCCTGCGCGTGATCGAGAAGGCCTTCCCGGGGGCCGACATCCATGTCCGGGGCAATGAGATCAGCGCGGTCGGCGACGCCACGGAAGTCGCCCTCGTTTCGCGCGTGTTCGACGAGATGATGCTGGTGCTCCGCACCGGGCAGCCGATGACGGAGGACGCAGTGGAACGCTCGATCGCCATGCTCAAGGCGAGCGAGGACGGGGAGAGCGACGGCCAGGAGACCCCGGCCCAGGTACTCACACAGAACATCCTGTCCTCACGCGGCCGCACGATCCGCCCCAAGACGCTCAACCAGAAGCGCTATGTGGACGCGATCGACAAGCACACCATCGTCTTCGGCATCGGCCCGGCGGGCACCGGCAAGACGTACCTGGCCATGGCCAAGGCGGTGCAGGCCCTGCAGTCCAAGCAGGTCAACCGCATCATCCTGACCCGGCCGGCCGTCGAGGCGGGCGAGCGGCTCGGCTTCCTCCCGGGCACGCTCTACGAGAAGATCGACCCGTACCTGCGCCCGCTCTACGACGCCCTGCACGACATGCTCGACCCGGACTCGATCCCCCGCCTGATGGCGGCCGGAACCATCGAGGTCGCGCCGCTGGCGTACATGCGGGGAAGGACGCTCAACGACGCGTTCATCATTCTCGACGAGGCCCAGAACACCAGTCCCGAGCAGATGAAGATGTTCCTCACCCGCCTCGGCTTCGACTCGAAGATCGTGATCACGGGTGACGTGACCCAGGTCGACCTGCCGAGCGGCACCAAATCCGGGCTGCGGCAGGTGCAGGACATCCTGGAGGGCCTGGACGACGTCCACTTCTCCCGGCTGTCGTCCCACGATGTCGTCCGGCACAAGCTGGTGGGCCGTATCGTCGACGCGTACGAGCAGTACGACAGCGAGCACGGCACCGAGAACGGCACCCACAAGGGCGGCCGCGGCCGGTCCGGGCACAAGGGGAAGTAGACTGAGCACCAGATGTCGATCGACGTCAACAACGAGTCCGGAACCGAGGTCGACGAGCGGGCGATCCTCGACATCGCCCGCTACGCACTCGCGCGGATGCGTATCCACCCGCTCTCCGAACTCTCGGTGATCGTCGTGGACACCGCAGCCATGGAGCAGCTGCACATCCAGTGGATGGACCTGCCCGGGCCGACGGACGTCATGTCGTTCCCGATGGACGAGCTGCGGCCCCCGTCCAAGGACGACGACGAGCCCCCGCAGGGACTGCTCGGCGACATCGTGCTCTGCCCCGAGGTCGCCGCCAGGCAGGGCCAGGACGCACCGACGCGGCACACCATGGACGAGGAGCTCCAGCTGCTCACCGTCCACGGTGTGCTGCATCTGCTGGGCTACGACCACGAGGAACCGGACGAGAAGGCCGAGATGTTCGGTCTGCAGGCGGCCATCGTGGACGGCTGGCGCGCGGAGAAGGGCCTGACCGGCCCGTCCCCGGCCCCGACCGTGTCATGAGTCCGACACTCGTCCTCGGCGCGATCGCCCTGGTCGTCGTCGCCTGGCTGGCCGCCTCCGCGGAGGCCGGTATCGCGCGCGTCTCCAGCTTCCGTGCCGAGGAGGCCGTACGCTCCGGCCGCAGGGGCAGCGTCAAGCTCGCGCGGATCGCCGCCGACCCCACCCGCTACCTCAACGTGGCGCTGCTGGTCCGCGTCGTCTGCGAGATGGCGGCGGCGTCACTGATCACCTACGGCTGTCTGAGGGAGTTCGACGGGACCGCCGAGGCGCTGCTGATCGCCATCGCGGTCATGGTCCTCGTGTCGTACGTCGCCGTCGGGGTGTCCCCGCGCACCATCGGCCGCCAGCACCCGCTGAACACGGCCACGGCCGCCGCGTACGTCCTGGTGCCGCTCGCGCGGATCATGGGACCGATCCCGTCGCTCCTCATCCTCATCGGCAACGCGCTCACCCCCGGCAAGGGCTTCCGGCGCGGCCCCTTCGCCTCCGAGGCGGAGCTGCGCGCGATGGTGGACCTCGCGGAGAAGGAGTCGCTGATCGAGGACGAGGAGCGCCGCATGGTGCACTCGGTCTTCGAACTGGGTGACACGCTCGTGCGCGAGGTGATGGTGCCGCGCACCGACCTCGTGGTGATCGAGCGGTACAAGACCATCCGCCAGGCCCTCACCCTCGCCCTGCGCTCCGGCTTCTCCCGCATTCCGGTGACCGGCGAGAACGAGGACGACATCGTCGGGATCGTCTACCTCAAGGACCTGGCCCGCAAGACCCACATCAGCCGGGACGCCGAGAACGAGCTGGTGTCCACGGCGATGCGCCCGGCCTTCTTCGTGCCCGACACCAAGAACGCCGGCGACCTGCTGCGCGAGATGCAGAAGGAGCGCCGCCACGTCGCCGTCGCCGTCGACGAGTACGGCGGCACCGCGGGCATCGTCACCATCGAGGACATCCTCGAGGAGATCGTCGGCGAGATCACCGACGAGTACGACCGTGAACTGCCGCCCGTGGAGGAGCTCGGCGAGGACCGCTTCCGGGTCACCGCCCGCCTCGACATCACCGACCTCGGCGAGCTGTACGGGCTGGAGGAGTACGACGACGAGGACGTGGAGACCGTCGGCGGGCTGCTCGCCAAACACCTGGGCCGGGTGCCCATCGCGGGCGCCTCGTCCGTGGTGGAACTCCCCGACGCCCGTGGGCTGCGGCTGACCGCGGAGGCCTCGGCGGGACGCCGGAACAAGATCGTGACGGTGCTGGTGGAGCCGGTGGACCCGACGGCCCCGCCCCGTGAGGAGGAGGAGCCGCAGTGACGCCGCACGAGCTGCGCGCCCTGTGCCTGTCCTTCAACGCGGCCGTGGAGGACTTCCCGTTCAACCCGGAGACATCGGTCTTCAAGGTCCGGGGCAAGCTCTTCGCGCTGACCGCCCTGGACGCGCGGCCCCTGAAGGTCAACCTCAAGTGCGACCCCGAGGACGCCATCCGCCTCCGTGCCGAGCACCCGGAACTCGTCGTCCCGGGCTGGCACATGAACAAACGCCACTGGAACACGGTGACGGCGGACGGCACCCTCCCGGACCACCTCGTCAGGGAGTTGGTCGAGGACTCCTACGACCTGGTCGTGGCCGGGATGCCGCGCGCCGAGCGCCTCCGCCTCGACCGTCCCTGAGCCCCCTTTATGCTCGGATCATGACCGACAACAGCGCGCTCGACCCCGAGGACCGCAAGATCGTCACCCTGGCCCGTTCCGCGCGGGCCCGCAACGGTGTGCCGGAGGGGGCCGCCGTGCGCGACGAGACCGGGCGGACGTATGTCGCCGGGACCGTGGCCCTGGACTCCCTGGGGCTGAGTGCCCTGCGGACGGCGGTGGCGATGGCCGTGGCGTCCGGCGCGACGTCGCTGGAGGCGGCGGCCGTGGTGACGGAGGCGGACTCGGCGTCGGCGGAGGACCGCGCGGCCGTACGGGACCTCGGCGGGCCGGACACTCCGGTGCTGGTGGCCGGTCCGGACGGGACGGTACGGGAGACGCTCACCGCGGGCTGACGGACCTGGTCCGACGCCGTGGTGTTACCGCCGGTAAATAGGCCAGATTTCAACCTTGTCGCGCGCTGCCCCCCGCGCATCAATGGAAACGCCGGTCCCGGCGAGACGTCGCCGGACGGTGTGACGCAGCGGGTCCGGACCCCATCTGCCGAAGTTCCCGAAAAGTTCCTCGAACAGTTCCCCCGACGGAGTTCCCCCCACGGAATTCCCCCCACACGGAAAGGGAGCCGGAATCCCATGAGAGGCAAGCGATTCGGAACGGGTCTGTCCCTGGCGGCAGGCGCTCTCGCGGTCTGCGGACTCGCCTTCGCCCCCACCGCCGCGGCCGTCGCCCCCGGGGCGGCGACCGTCAACGCCGACTGCGGAACCTGGGGCGGCGGCGAAGCCACCCTGACAGCCACCCAGAGCGGCACGTCCGCCACCATCACCATCAACACCTCCGCGGTCACCGCGCCCGTCGCCCTCGCCCAGGACTCACTGGTCTCGGAGCTGACGATGGTGAAGGCCGGCGGCGGCACCACCGTCTTCAAGGGCACCAAGAACCCCGCCATGGCAACCGGCGACGCCCTCGAGGTCGGCCCGCTCACCGGCACCGTGGCCCCCGGCGACAGCCTGGAAGCCTTCGGCGGCACCGTGAAGGTGACCGCGTTCGGCTTCATCACCATCACCTGCACGGCCACCGCACCACAGGCACCGGGCCCGTTCGTCTTCGACTGATCCCCCCGGGCGGACGGCCGGGCCGGGCACCTCGGGGGTGTCCGGCCCGGCCTCCGTCGCGGACGGTGGTACGGCGGGGCTTCCCGCATCAGGGAGAATGGGCGGCATGAGTGTTCGTACCCAGTCATCCGAGCAGCCGGCCGAGGCCGTCCACAGGGCCGGTTTCGCCTGCTTCGTGGGCCGTCCCAACGCGGGCAAGTCCACCCTCACGAACGCTCTGGTCGGGCAGAAGGTGGCGATCACCTCGAACCGGCCGCAGACCACCCGGCACACCGTGCGCGGCATCGTGCACCGCCCGGAGGCGCAGCTGATCCTGGTGGACACCCCCGGCCTGCACAAGCCGCGCACCCTGCTCGGCGAGCGGCTGAACGACGTGGTCCGCACCACCTGGGCGGAGGTCGACGCGATCGGCTTCTGCCTCCCCGCGGACCAGAAGCTCGGCCCCGGCGACCGCTTCATCGCCAAGGAGCTGGCCGGGATCAAGAAGACCCCGAAGGTCGCGATCGTCACGAAGACCGACCTGGTGGACGGCAAGACGCTGGCGGAACAGCTGATCGCCGTCGACCAGCTCGGCCAGGAGCTGGGCATCACCTGGGCCGAGATCGTCCCGGTCTCGGCGACCGCCAACCAGCAGGTCGACCTGCTGGCCGACCTCCTCGTCCCCCTGATGCCGCAAGGCCCCGCCCTCTACCCCGAGGGCGACCTCACCGACGAACCCGAGCAGGTCATGGTCGCGGAACTGATCCGCGAGGCGGCCCTGGAGGGCGTCCGCGACGAACTCCCGCACTCCATCGCCGTCGTCGTCGAGGAGATGCTCCCGCGTGAGGACCGCCCCGCCGACAAGCCCCTCCTCGACATCCACGCCAATCTGTTCATCGAGCGCCCCAGCCAGAAGGGCATCGTCATCGGCCCCAAGGGCCAGCGCCTGAAGGACGTCGGCATCAAGTCCCGCAAGCAGATCGAGGCACTCCTCGGCACTCCCGTCTTCCTCGACCTGCACGTGAAGGTCGCCAAGGACTGGCAGCGCGACCCCAAGCAACTGCGGCGCCTCGGCTTCTGATCAGCGGCGCTGCTCGCGCAGCAGCTCCCTGAACCAGTGGTACGACGCCTTCGGGGTCCGCTCCAGCGTGCCGAAGTCGACATGGACCAGCCCGAAGCGGCGGGCGTAGCCCTCCGCCCACTCGAAGTTGTCCATCAGGGACCAGACGAAGTAGCCGCGTACGTCCACGCCCGCCTCCACCGCCCGGTGCAGCGCGCGGATGTGGCCGTCGAGGTAGGCGATGCGGTCCTGGTCGTCCAGGCCCTCGTAGGCACAGCCGTTCTCGGTGACGACCACCGGCGGGAGGCGGTCGCCGTAGCGGGCCCGGAAGGTGGTGAGGACCTCCGTCAGCGCCTCGGGGACCACCGGCCAGCCGAAGTCCGTCACCGGGTGGCCCTCGATCTCCCGCACCGAGAAGGGCAGTTCGGCCGGCATCCGCACCCCGCCGAAGTCGATCTCCGTGCCCCGCGGAGCGCCCACGCGCGTCGGCGCGTAGTAGTTGATCCCGTACCAGTCCAGCGGCTCCGCGATGACCCGCAGATCGGCCTCGACATCGCCCGGCATCAGCTCACCGATGCCCTCCGGGTAGCGGCCGAGGAGCAGCGGGTCGGAGAACATCCGGTTCAGCAGGGCGTCGTAGAAGCCGGCCGCCGCCACATCCGGCTCCTCCCCGGAGGCCGGCCAGGTGGGAGCGTGCGAGTTCGCGATCCCGATGTCACCCGCCCCCGCCGCCCGCAGCGCGCGTACCGCGAGCCCGTGTGCGAGCAGTTGGTGATGGGCCACCGGAAGCGCGTCGAAGAGCAGATTCCGGCCGGGCGCGTGCACCCCCAGCGCATGCCCCAGCAACGTGTGTTCGGCGGGCTCGTTGAGCGTGATCCACTTCGTCACGCGGTCGCCCAGCCGCCCGGCGACCTCCGCCACGTACTCCGCGAACCGCGTGGCCGTGTCCCGCTCCAGCCAGTCCAGCCCGACCGGCAGATCCCAGTGGAACAGCGTCACCACCGGCCGTACGCCCGCCGCGCACAGGTCGTCGACCAGCCGGTCGTAGAAGTCCAGGCCGCCCTTCGCCAGCACCCGCGGCCAGGAGACGGAGAAGCGGTAGGCGTCCACGCCCAGACCGGCCAGCAGCGCCACGTCCTCGGCGTGACGGTGCACGTGGTCGCAGGCCACCGCCGCCGTCGAACCGTCCCGAATCCGCCCCGGCTCCGCCGAGAACACGTCCCACACGGACGGCTCGCGCTCGTCCGCCGCCCCCTCGATCTGGTGCGCCGAGGTCGACACACCCCACAGGAAGCCGTCCGGGAAACGGGGCATCGGGTTCGTCGTCACCATGGCCCGGATCATCGGCACCGGCGGCGGTCCACGTCAACGCCCCGGCGCCGAAGGGCTGTTACGCGCCCTCCTTCAGCACCCTCCGGATCAGTGTGCGCTGCTCCTCCGTCAGCCGTGGATCCGCGCAGTACACCGACCTGCCGTCCACCGTGATCCGGTAGCTGAAGCCGTCCGGCACCCCGGCCGGCGGTGTGCCCCGGCCGACGGCCAGCGCCCGCTCGGCCAGGGCGTGCCACTCGGAGGCATCGGCCCGCCCCGAGGTGTCCACCTCGGCCCGCCGCTCGATGCCCGCGAATCCGCCGGTACGTCTCACCTGAATGCGCATGGGTCCGTGTCTAGTACGGAACTACAGCGTCCGCACCCCCACCCGCTCCCAGGCCTTGGTCACGGCCTGCAGTTCGTCGCCGTCGCCGTACCGGGCGCGCGCCGCCTTCACCGTCAGCGTCGCGAAGTCCGCGAACAGCGCGTCCTGCTTGAGGTCGCCGCCGGTCAGCACGTCGTACCAGACCTGTCCCGCGCGCTCCCAGGCGTGCCCGCCGAGGGTGGTGGCCGCCAGGTAGAAGGCGTGGTTCGGGATACCGGAGTTGATGTGCACGCCGCCGTTGTCACGGCCGGTGCGCACATACTCGTCCATCGTCGCCGGCTGCGGGTCCTTGCCGAGCACGTCGTCGTCGTACGCCGTGCCCGGCTCCTTCATGGAGCGCAGTGCCTTGCCCGTGACGCGGGGGGCGAGCAGTCCGGCGCCGATCAGCCAGTCGGCCTCGTCGGCGGTCTGGCCGAGCGTGTACTGCTTGATGAGCGCGCCGATCACGTCCGACACCGACTCGTTGAGCGCGCCCGGCTGCCCGTAGTAGGTCAGGTTCGCGGTGTACTGCGTGACGCCGTGGGCGAGTTCGTGGCCGATGACGTCGACGGCGTTGGTGAAGTCGAGGAAGATCTCCCCGTCCCCGTCGCCGAAGACCATCTGCTCGCCGTTCCAGAAGGCGTTGTTGTAGTCCTCGTCGTAGTGCACGGTCGCGTCCAGGGGCAGCCCGTCGCCGTCGATGGAGTCGCGGGCGTATGCCTTCAGCAGCAGCTCGAACGTGGCGCCGAGACCGGCGTAGGCGCGGTTGACGGTGGCGTCCTGGCCGGGCTCGTCGCCCTCGCCGCGCACCTTCGTCCCCGGCAGGCCGGTGCCGTGCCGGGCGTCGTACACGGTACGGTGCGGCTTGCCGGGCTCGGCGTCGCCGAGCAGGGCGACGGCCGGGGCGCCGGCGACCGTGGTCAGATGACGATGGGTGCGCTCGAAGGCGTCGCGCTGGATGGTCCGGCGCGCGGGTCCGGAGAGCGCCGGGTCGTCGGCCTGTGCGAGCCGGTCGAGGACATGCGGCGGGATGATGGTGCAGAAGACGGGCTCGAAGCCCCCGTTCCTGGTCATGTCCGGAACCTTTGCACTACGTCACCGACCTGTCACCCCCCGCAACCGTGATGGATGAAATCCGCCGCCTCTCCGCCCTCAAAGGCGAAGGGAAGTGGTATACGGCACTTTTTGTCCACTTCATCCCTGCGGTCCCGCATACTGATACGGAACCTCGCACGGCGGGCGACTCGGTTATGCTCCGGAGCATCATGCGTTTCGGGCTGCTCCTCCTTAGCTGCCGCGGCGAGGGCCTGTACTAGAGGCCGACCCCCTCCCCGCGGAGTTTGGCGCTGCGCCGTCGGCCGTCCACCAGGACACCCCGAGGAGCCCACGCACCATGGCGAACCGCCAGCAGCCCAGTTCCATGCCGATCCAGAAGTACGGCCGCTACGAGCAGGTCGACATCCCCGACCGCAGCTGGCCGCAGCAGCGGATCACCACCGCCCCCCGCTGGCTCTCCACCGACCTGCGCGACGGCAACCAGGCCCTGATCGACCCCATGTCGCCCGCCCGCAAGCGCGCCATGTTCGACCTGCTGGTCACGATGGGTTACAAGGAGATCGAGGTCGGCTTCCCCGCCTCCGGCCAGACCGACTTCGACTTCGTACGCTCGATCATCGAGGACCCGGACGCCATCCCGGACGACGTCACCATCTCCGTACTGACCCAGGCCCGTGAGGACCTGATCGAGCGCACGGTGGAGTCCCTGAAGGGCGCCAAGCGCGCCACCGTCCACCTGTACAACGCCACCGCGCCCGTCTTCCGCCGCGTGGTCTTCCGCGGCTCCAGGGACGACATCAAGCAGATCGCCGTGGACGGCACTCGCCTGGTGATGGAGTACGCGGAGAAACTGCTGGGCGACGAGACCGAGTTCGGCTACCAGTACAGCCCCGAGATCTTCACCGACACCGAGCTGGACTTCGCGCTGGAGGTCTGCGAGGCGGTGATGGACGTCTACCAGCCCGGCCCGGGCCGCGAGATCATCCTCAACCTGCCCGCCACCGTGGAGCGTTCCACCCCCTCCACGCACGCCGACCGCTTCGAGTGGATGGGCCGCAACCTGTCGCGCCGCGAGCACGTCTGCCTGTCGGTCCACCCGCACAACGACCGCGGTACGGCCGTCGCCGCCGCCGAACTGGCCCTGATGGCCGGTGCCGACCGCGTCGAGGGCTGTCTGTTCGGGCAGGGCGAGCGCACCGGCAACGTCGACCTGGTCACCCTGGGCATGAACCTGTTCTCCCAGGGCGTCGACCCGCAGATCGACTTCTCCGACATCGACGAGATCCGTCGTACGTGGGAGTACTGCAACCAGATGGAGGTCCACCCGCGCCACCCGTACGCGGGCGACCTGGTCTACACGTCCTTCTCCGGCTCCCACCAGGACGCCATCAAGAAGGGCTTCGACGCCATGGAGGCCGACGCGGCCGCCCAGGGCGTCACCGTCGACGACATCGAGTGGGCGGTCCCGTACCTGCCCATCGACCCCAAGGACGTCGGCCGCTCCTACGAGGCCGTCATCCGCGTCAACTCGCAGTCCGGCAAGGGTGGTATCGCCTACGTCCTGAAGAACGACCACAAGCTGGACCTGCCGCGCCGGATGCAGATCGAGTTCTCGAAGATCATCCAGGCGAAGACGGACGCCGAGGGCGGCGAAATCACGCCGACCGCCATCTGGGACGTCTTCCAGGACGAGTACCTGCCCAACCCGGAGAACGCCTGGGGCCGCATCCAGGTCGCCAAGGGCCAGAGCACCACCGACCGCGACGGCGTGGACACCCTCACGGTCGAGGCCACGATCGACGGCACGGAGACCACCCTGGTCGGCACCGGCAACGGCCCGATCTCGGCGTTCTTCCACGCGCTGCAGGGCGTCGGCATCGACGTACGCCTGCTGGACTACCAGGAGCACACGATGAGCGAGGGCGCCTCCGCGCAGGCCGCCTCGTACATCGAGTGCGCGATCGGCGACAAGATTCTCTGGGGCATCGGAATCGACGCGAACACCACACGGGCCTCGCTGAAGGCGGTCGTCTCAGCCGTCAACCGCGCAGCGCGCTGAACAGCCGTTTCGTGGGGTTTGAGGGCTCCGTCCGCCGTTTCTGGCGGGCGGAGCCCTCGTCGATTACCGGCCAATAACGGTGGAGGTCACGGAGAGGTCTCGTCCGGGGTACTGACTCAGCCTCGTCGATGTGGCTAACATCACGCAAGCGCGGCGATGGTGCTGTGGCGTTGACGGAGGTGCGACGTGTTGCCAGAACGGAGACCCGACAGCCGTGCCGCTGCCGCCAGACTCTCGCGTCTGCTGGGCACCCGCACCGCGTGGACGGCCGTCGGCGACGGGGAGTTCTTCTGCCCCGGCTGCGGCGGCGACCGCAACTACCAGCGGCTCACCGGACGCCGCCGCTTCACCCTGCTCGGCGTGCCTCTCCTGCCGCGCGGCGAGTCCGCGCCGACCGTCGAGTGCGCCGCCTGCCGCCACCACTACGGCACCGACGTCCTGGACCACCCCACCACCACCCGCTTCTCCGCGATGCTCCGCGACGCCGTCCACACCGTCGCCCTCGCGGTACTGACCGCGGGCGGCATCTGCTCCCGCGCCTCCCTGGAAACGGCCGCCGCCGGAGTGCGCGCGGCCGGCTTCGACGACTGCACGGAGGAACAGCTGGCCGCGCTCGTCGAGGCCCTGGAGGCGGACACCGGCCGCTTCACGGGCGAGCCCTGTGCGGCCGGCCTCGCCATCGAACTCCACGAGGCCCTGGACCCCCTCGCGCCCCACCTCGCCGCCCCCGGCCGCGAATCCATCCTCCTGCAGGGCGCCCGCATCGCCCTCGCCGACGGCCCCTACACCCCCGCCGAGCGCGACGCCCTCGCCACGGTCGGCGCGGCCCTCACCATCTGCTCGACCGACGTGACCCGACTCCTGACGGCGGCACGGACGCCGTCCTGACCGGAACGGGGCCACCGCCGAGCCGGGTCCGCACACCCCACCCGCCGTGATGCCATGCTGATTGCTCCGAGCGGGACGGCGACTCCTACAGGGGATGAGCAGTGACGGACAGCGTGATGGTCATCGGTGCGGGCGTCGTGGGACTGACGACGGCCGTCAGCCTGGCCGAGCGGGGTGTGGAGGTCGAGGTCGTCAGCGGCCGGGACCCGGGTGCCACCACCTCGGCCGCCGCCGGCGCGATGTGGGACCCCTACCTCGTACACCCTGCCGAACTGGTGGAACGCTGGAGCCGCGTCACTCTGGCGGTGCTGACCGAACTGCGCGAGGACGAGAGCAGCGGGGTCCGGCTGGTGGAGGGCACCCAGCAGTCCCGTACCCCGTGCGACCTCCCCGCGTGGGCGCCCCTGGTCGGCGCCCGGGAGTGCGCCGCCGACGACCTCAGGCCGGGGTTCGTCACTGGATGGCGCTACCGGGCTCCGGTCGTCGACATGCCGCGCTACCTCACCCACCTCACGCGGCGCCTCGAGGCCGCCGGCGGCCGGATGCGCCGCCACCACTACGAGACCCTCGCCGACGCCGTGCGAGAACCGGCCGCCGTCGTGGTGAACTGTGCCGGAAGCGGGGCGCACGCCCTCGTCCCCGACCCGTCCCTCCAACCGGTGCGCGGTCAACTGGTGGTGGTCGAGAACCCCGGCATCCGGGAGTTCTTCTGTGACGACACGCCCGGCGCCGAGACCGTCGTCTACATCTATCCCCACACCGACACCGTCGTCCTGGGAGGCACCGCCGAACCCGGTAACTGGGACACCGACCCGGACGGCGACACGGCCCGCGCCATCGTCGAGCGCTGTGCGGCCGTCGAACCCCGGCTGGCGGACGCCCGCGTTCTCGAAAGCCGGGTGGGGCTGCGGCCGTCGCGTCCGGAGATCCGGTTCGAGGAGGAACGCCTCGGCGCCACCACGGTCGTGCACAGCTACGGCCACGGCGGAGGCGGCGTCACACTGTCCTGGGGTTGCGGCCGCGAAACGGCGGACAAGGTGGAGCGGTTGCTGGCCTTCACGCCCTGATCTGCCATTGCGTACGACGCTTGCTGATTCCCGCCTCCGGGCCTCGACGGGCGAGATAGAGCCATGTCCGCGCCGTGAGCGTCAGGATCAGCAGCAGCGCCCAGGGCCAACTCACCGTGCCGGTGGTCACCGTGGCGGCGCCGTACAGGGGGGAGACGGCGGTGAGGGCCATGAGGCTGAAGCCGAGCCCCGTGTGACGGAAGCGGTGGGCGATGGAGAACTCGGACCATTCGTATCCCGCGATCGCCGCACCGGCCACGAAGGCCAGGAGCATCGTCATCCACCGGTTGTGGCCGACCCCGGCGTAGATGACGGGCAGCGTGATCAGGAACGGCAGCACCCCGCCGTACTCGGAAAGTACGTTGCCCCACTTCATGATCCGGCTGAAGGAGTTGGCACGGATCCTGGCCAGCTCACCGGACGCGCTCGCATAGATGATCAGGGAAAGCATGGTGCTGAAGGTCGAGCCGATGAGCACCAGGCGTACGTCGTCGGGGAACCGGTCCGACGTGAACGAGATTCCCAGCAGGAACGTGATGGCGGCCAGCAGGGCCCCCGAGAAGGCGATACCCGCAGCCGCTTCCTGCGACTGCAGGGACGCCGGATCGTCCCGCTCGAAGCGGGTGATCTCGAAGGCGGGTCCATCCGCCAGAGTGACCAGTCCCGTCACGGCGTGGTCGTCCGGGGCCAGCGACTCCATGAGCTGATCCGGCAGCGCGGCGGGCACCAGATGGCGGGCGTCGGGGTCCACATAGTCGACCCGCAGCTTGTGCTGGTACTGGATCTGGAGACCGCCGTCCTGCCCCGCTTTGTACACACGGGTTCCTATGAACCCGCACGCCAGCAGAAAACGTGCGGATCCCAGATCCCCGGCGGAGATGACCGCGGAGATCGTGGGCCGTTCCCCGGTCGTCTCCGGAACGCCGCCCAGGATCTCCCTCACCAGGCGAGCGCCGACTCCCCGAAGGCGCGTTCCGGGAGCGACGACGACCGCGCACAGCCGCATATGGCCGGGAGAGGGCGACTCAGCCGCGGCGCACCCCACCACGGTGCCGTCCCTCACCGCCACCCGCACCAGCCCATGGCGTAAGAGGTGCTCGAGGGCCTCCCGTGACGGCGCCTGACCCGTCTCGTAGCAGTTCGTCAACACGGAGTGGACGTCGGACAGTTCGGAGGGACCGGCCGGCCTTGTGGACACCATGGTCATGAACGTCATGAATAGCCCACCCCATGCACACACGGCAACGGCGCCGGCCCGGTCCGCTACTCCCCGGGGAGTAACCGGCGTCTCCGGCCGCCCGTCGCAGTACCCCGCAACTCGCCCTTCCGCCCGACGTCCAGGCCCTCTCCCGCCGGAAGGCTGGATACCGATCCAGATACCGGACCGGAGGGGAGCCAAGGCTCATGGGGGCCGTACACACACGTACTCGGCGGCGGCGTGCCGTGCCCTGGGTGGTGGTCGGGCTGTGGCTGGCCGCGCTCGTGCTGGTCGGGCCGCTCGCCGGCAAGTTCGGCGGGGCGCAGCAGAACGGGGCCGTCGACTATCTGCCCGACCGTGCCGATTCGACGCAAGTGGCGCGTATTCAGGCCGAGTTGCCCGGTGGGGAGTCCACCGATCTGGTGCTGGTCTACCACCGGGACGGTGGGCTGACGCCCGCCGACCGGGAGCTGGCAGCAGGGCAGATCGCCGAGGTGGAGAAGGGCTACAAGCTGTCGGACGATCCGCGGGGGATCCCCTCCGAGGACGGCAGCACCCTCATGTACCCGGTCTCCAGCACCCAGCCGGGCCAGGACGAGGAGGCCATGGTCGCGTTCGTCGACGGCGTGCGCGAGATCACCGAGGGCTCGGGCGGGCTGAGCGTCGAGGTCGGCGGGCCGGGCGCCCTCGACGCCGACATGGACAAGGTGTTCGAGACCATCGACGGCACCCTGCTCATGGCCACCCTCGGCGTCGTCACCGTGCTGCTGGTGCTGATCTACCGCAGCCCGTTCCTGTGGCTGGTCCCGCTCGCCGTCGCGGGCGTGGCCGCAGCGGTGGCGATGGCCGCCGGGTACGGGGTGCACGAACTGTTCGACGTCACCATCACCGGGCAGAGCGGCGGCATCATGACCGTGCTCGTCCTCGGCGCCGGCACCGACTACGCGCTGCTGCTCGTCTCCCGCTACCGCGAGGAACTGCGCCGCCACGAGCGGCCGTACGACGCCATGCACGCGGCCCTGCGCGGTTGCGGGCCGGCGATCCTCGCCTCCTCCGGCACCGTCGCCGCCGGACTGCTGTGCCTGCTCGCCGCCGACCTCAACAGCAGCAGCGGCATGGGCCCGGTCGGCATGATCGGGGTGCTCTCCGCGCTCGTCGCCATGACGACCCTGCTCCCGGCCGTCCTCGTCCTGCTCGGGCGGTGCGTGTTCTGGCCGCTGGTCCCCGCCTTCGGCAGCACGCCGAAGGCACGCCGGTCGCTGTTCGCCGCCATGGGGACGTCCGCCGCCCGCCGCCCCGCCGCCGTCCTCGCGGGCGGTGCCGTACTCCTCGGCACGCTCGCCCTCGGCACGATCAACCTCAGCGGCGACCTCAGACAGGAGGACTCGTTCACCGACCGGCCCGAGTCCATCTCCGCGATGCGGACCCTCGCGGAGGAGTACCCCGAGCGGAGTTCCCAGCCGCTCACCGTGATGGCCCCCACCGATCGGGCCGACGCCGTCCTGGCCGAGGCCCGCAGCACCGACGGGGTCACCGAGGCCGCCGCCGGACGCAGTGGGGGAGGCTGGACCGAGATCTCCGTGTTCGCCACCGCGGCCCCCGAATCACCGGGGGAGACCCGCACCATCGAGGCCCTGCGCGACGTACTCGACGACGACCACGGCGCCTACGTCGGCGGCCCCAGCGCCCAGCGGCTCGACCTCGCCGCCAGTGAGGCCCGCGACCGCTCGGTGATCGTGCCGCTGGTGCTGGCCGCCGTGTTCGTGATCCTCGTGGCCCTGCTGCGCAGCCTCGTCGCCCCGCTGCTGCTCCTCGGCGCGGTGGTCGCCGTCTGGGGCGCCGCCCTCGGCATCGGCGGACTGGTCTTCGAACCGCTGTTCGGCTTCGCCGGCACGGACCCCGGACTCGGGCTGCTGTCCTTCGTGTTCCTGGTCGCCCTCGGCGTCGACTACGGCATCTTCCTCATGCACCGTATGCGGGAGGAGTCACTGAACGGCGCCGATCCCGAGGCCGCCGCGCTCACCGCCCTGCGCACCACGGGCGGGGTGATCGCCTCCGCGGGCATCGTGCTCGCCGCGACGTTCGCCGTGCTCACCACCCTGCCGCTGGTGGCGCTCGTGGAACTCGGCTTCGTCATCGCGGTCGGTGTCCTCCTCGACACCTTCCTCGTCCGCACCTACCTGGTCACCACGGCGAGCGTGCTGCTGCGCCGCTGGATGTGGTGGCCCGGCCGGCTGTCCCGGGCGCCGGAACCGGTGCCGCGCGAACGGCAGCCGGAACCGGTCTAGCCACCCGCGAGCCGATCCCTGGGCGCCCCTCCCTCCCGGAGGGGCGCCCTCCTCCCGGAGGATGGAGCCCGTGCAGACGACGACAGTGAGCCCCACGGGGGTGGAACGCCCCCGCACCGGTGAGCGGATCATCGCGACGATCAACCGCGACCCTCTGACCGCCCCGCGCGCGGTGCGCAACGACGCGATCCTCGCCGCGTGCACCGCCGCACTGGCCGTCGTGCTGGCGCTGCTGGCCGACGACGACCGCCGCCCGGACGCGCTCGGCTGGACGCTGCTGCTCGCCGTCCACGTGCCGCTGGCGTGGCGGCGGCGGCGCCCGTTGCTCGTGCTCCTGCTGGTGGTGGCCGCGGTCGCGCCCTACCACGCCCTCGACAACAACCACGGCGCACCCGTCGCCGCGTCCATGGTCGCCCTCTACACCGTCGCCGCGACCAGCACACCGCGCCGCACCCTGCTCATCGGCACCGTCGTCATCGGCACGACCCTCACCATGAACGCCCTCACCAACCCCGACGGCTTCGTGGAACTGGTCCGCATCACCGGCTGGGTCGTCGCCGTGCTCTTCCTGGGCGTCGACGTCCGCTTCTACCGCCAGTACGTCGCCGGAATCGTCGAACGCGCCGAGCGTGCCGAACGCACGCGCGAGGAGGAGGCGCGCCGCAGGGTCGCCGAGGAACGCCTGCGCATCGCCCGGGACCTGCACGATCTGCTCGCGCACAGCATCACCCTCATCGGTGTGCAGACCTCCGTCGCCGCGCACGTCCTGGCCGCCGACCCCGAACGCCTCGACCGGGGAGCCGTGGCCAAGGCCCTCGACGACATCGCCGGCACCTGCCGCACGGCACGCGGGGAACTCCGTACGACCCTGGAGGTGCTGCGCGACAACGGCGGTTCGGAGGACGCCCGGGGCCCACTGGCCGGCCTCGACGGCCTGCCCGACCTGGTGGAGGCGGCGCGTCTGGCCGGTGCCCGGGTGGATGACTCCGTCCGGGCGGCGGGTCCGGTTCCGCCCGCCGTCGGCGCCGCCGCCTACCGACTCGTCCAGGAGGCGCTGACCAACGCCGTCCGGCACGCCGGGCCCGAACCGGCGGTCCGCCTCGACCTGCGCGAGGAGGACGGCACACTCCATCTCTCCGTCACCGACGACGGCACCGGCCCCACCCCGGGCGGCACCCCTGGATTCGGCCTCGTCGGCATGCGCGAACGGGCCCGCAGCGTGGGTGGCACACTCGACGCCGGACCACGGGAGGGCGGCGGTTTCCAGGTGACCGCGAGCCTGCCGCTGACGACCGCCGCGACCCGGGAAGGAGTCACCGGATGACCATCCGCGTGCTGCTCGCCGACGACCAGACCCTCGTACGGGAGGCCTTCGCGATGCTCGTCGAATCGGCGCCCGACATGGAGGTCGTCGGCCAGGCAGCCACCGGCCGCCAGGCGGCGGAGCTGGCCCGCACCGAGCGCGCCGACCTCGTCGTGATGGACGTCCGCATGCCCGACCTCGACGGCATCGAGGCGACCCGTCTGATCGCCGCCGACGACGACCTCGCGGGGGTCAAGGTCCTCGTCCTCACCACCTACGACACCGACGAGAACATCGTGGACGCGCTGCGCGCCGGTGCCTCCGGCTTCCTGGTGAAGGACACCCGGCCCGCCGAACTCCTCGACGCCATCCGCACGGTGGCGGCCGGCGAGGCCCTGCTGTCACCGGGCCCGACGGCACGGCTCATCGAACGGTTCCTGCGCAGCCCGTCCGTGCCGGTCGCCGCGGGCCCCGAGTGCCTGTCGGACCGTGAGCGCGAGGTGCTGGCGCTGGTCGCGCGCGGCCTCAACAACACGGAGATCGCGGAGTCGTTGGGCTTGAGTCCGCTCACCGCGAAGACCCACGTGAGCCGGACCATGGGCAAGCTCGGGGTGCGGGACCGGGCTCAACTCGTCATCGTGGCGTACGAGTCGGGGCTGGTGGCGCCGGGGAGGGGGTGAGCGGCACGGTCCGGTGGCTCACAGGCTGTGGTGGAGCCAGCGCTGGATGGTGCTGTTGATGCCGCCGGACAGGGCGCTCAGGCTCTCGATGGCCTCGCGGTCCTCGGGACGCGGCGGGATGCCGGCGGCGGTCAGGGCGGCGTGCAGTTCCAGCCGGCGGCGGTCGCGCGGGTCGATGCCGGTGGGGCCGGCGGCGGTGCCGATGCGGTCGGCCGGGTTCGGCGGGGCGAGCGGCGGGGCCGGGTTCGGCGGGGCCAGCAGGTAGTCGCCCGCCGACTGCCCCTCCGCCGGGGGCCACCAGGCGGAGCTCGGGGCGTCCTGGACGGCGTGGTGGTTCGGGCCGTACTCGAAAGCGGTCGCGGTCATGGTGTGCTCCTCACCGCAGGGTGTCGGTTCTGCAGGACAGGAGTACGCGGGCCGGGGGACCGGTTGCGACCGGGGCGAAACGTCACGCCAACGGCGTCATCGGCAGTTCATCGTCCGGTCGGACGAACGGCACACGGGGCAGCGGGGGCGGTGTCGCACGGCCGAGGTCCGCGCTCCTCGCCGCTATGCGCCCGGCGTGACCAGGCCCGATTCGTACGCCACCACCACCGCCTGTGCCCTGCTGTCCAGGTCCAGTTTCGTCATCGTGCGGTTCAGATGGGTCTTGACGGTCGCCTCGCTGATGTAGAGACGGTGGGCGATCTCCGGGTTGGACAGTCCGCGTGCGATCAGTTTCAGGACCTCCAGTTCGCGGGAGGTCAACGCGTTCAGTTCCACGGGTTGTTCGCCGGTGGTCTGGCGGGCGTACGCCTCGACCAGGCGGCGGGTGACGGTGGGCGCGAAGAGCGCGTCACCCCCGGCGATGGCGGTCACAGCGGCGAGCAGTCGTTCCGGTCCGGAGTCCTTGAGCAGAAACCCGGAGGCTCCCGCGCGGAGCGCCCCGTACACGTACTCGTCGAGGTCGAAGGTGGTGAGGACCAGGATCCGGGGCCCGGGATCGGCGGCCTGGGCCAAAATGCGTTCGATGGCCTGGATGCCATTCATTCCGGGCATCCGGATGTCCATCAGGATCACCTCGGGCGTGGTCTCGGCGGCGAGCGCCACGGCTTCCGCGCCGTCTCCGGCCTCGCCCACCACCTCGATGCCCGGAGCGGCCCGCAGCAGGCCCACCAGTCCGGCCCGGATCAGGAACTGGTCGTCGACGACGAGCACCCTGGTCATCTGGTGGCGTCGTCCCCCCGTCCTGTCGCCCGCGCGGAGGTCGGAAGGGTCAGCCGCACGGCGAAGCCACCTTGCTCCCGCGGGCCGATACTGATCTGCCCACCGTAGAGCTTGGCCCGTTCGCGCATGCCCAGCAAGCCATGACCGCCGTCGCTGCGTACTCTGGCCGAAATCACCCCCTTCCCGTCGTCCGTGACCGAAACGATCAGCTGATGCGGCTCGTACCGCAGTCGTACCTCCGCACACGCGCCGGGCGCGTGTTTCACGACGTTGGTGAGCGCCTCCTGCACCACCCGGTAGGCGCACAGGTCCACACCGGGGGCGAGCGGGCGCGGCGTGCCCTCGACGGTGACGGTGACCGGCACTCCGCCGGACCGGATGCGTCCGGCCATCTCGTCGAGGCGGGCCAGGCCCGGCATCGGGCCGGCCGGGGCGCCGTCACCGTCGGAGCGCAGCACCATGAGCATGCGCCGCAGCTCGTCGAGGGCCTCCTTGCCGGTGGCGTCGATGGTGTCGAGCGCGGTCCGTGCGGTGGCGCGGTCGGTGTCGAAGACGAACCGGGCGAGACCGGTCTGCACGGAGATCACGGACATGTGGTGGGCGACCACATCGTGCAGTTCGCGGGCGATCCGGCCGCGTTCCTCGGCCACCTCGCGCCGGGCCCGCTCAGCCTGTTCCCGGCGCAGCTGCCGGGTCAACTCGGCCGAGCGGCGGGCGTCGAAGCCGAAGCGCCAGAGCACCGCCGGATAGACCACGGCCTGCCCGACGACGGACGGCCACGCGTCCGTGTGACTCACCACGCCCGCGTAGATCCAGACGCCCCCCATCAGCGCCGCGCAGGGGACCGAGAAGCGTCGTGCCCGGGAGGCGGCGACGGTGTAGACGGCGAGCATGGGACCGAAGCTGCCCACCACGGCCCAGTAGTCGGCGGCGACGTACACCAGCCAGGCCGCGTGTACGAGGCAGCAGACCACGGCAGGCGCCCGGCCGCGGAACACCAGCGGCAGGTGGACCAGGACCACCAGTGCGTAGGCGGTCGCATCGAGCGGTTCCTGACCCTGACGCGCGGCCTCCGGCCCCAGCAGCAGGGCCACACCGGTCAGTGCCGCCGCGATCAGCGCGTCGACGGCGAGGGAGCGGATCCGCATCGCAGCAGCGTACGGCGGGGTCGGGTGCGGGAGCGTCAACCTTACGCGGTACCACGGAAGTTGTAGAAACCGCGCGGATGCCCCGGGGGTTCGGCGGGGAGTTCAACCCCTTGTGGGACGCGAGGGGGAAGGCGTGGACCGTAGCGTCACATCACGGCAGGACAACACCGTCCGCCCGCATCGCGTCATCCGCGAGGACTCAGCAGTCGATGAACCGAAGGGGACAAACATGCCTTTCCCGCGTACCCGCACCCGTTCAGCGGCGCTTGGCGTCGCCCTCGCCGCGACGGCGGCACTGTTCGCCGGCGGCGCGGCACAGGCTGCTCCGGCCCAGGCGGTTCCGGCTCAGGCCGGCCAGTCGGACGTGTCCGTACAGGGGTACATCCCCGGCAAGGACGTCGTGGTCGGGCAGTGCAAGGGGTGGCTGAACAAGAGGACCTCCGACGGATACGTCCAGGCCCTCGGGCAGTCGTGGAACAACCACGAATGCCTCTTCGTGCTGCAGCGCAAGCGCGTGGGATCCGGCGGCTACGACTGGACGGCCGTCTCGAACGCGTACTGGATCCTGAACAGCAAGAAGGCGACCGGGTACCACTGGAACGGTACGAACGCGGGCTCCCGCGTCTGCCTGTGGAACTACACGACCGGCGGCTCGGCGTGCGGTGAGGCTGCCTGGTAGCTGCGGCCCGGGGGGAGGGTGAACCGTCAGCGCTTCGGTCCGAAGCGCTGACGGTTCTCGTACGTGGGCCCCACGGTGCGGACGAACTCCGTCCAGGCCGCCGCCCCGACCACGATCACCGCTCCGCCGGTGTCCAGCTTGCTGTCCCGGACGGGGACGACACCGGGGACTCCGTCCGCTACTTCGAGGCATGCCTCGCCGCCGTCGCCGCCGCTGTGAGTGCTCTTGCGCCAGCGGGCGGCGCCGGGGAAGTCGTGGGCGACTTCGACGCAGTTGCCTCCGTTGCCGTCGCTGTGGGTGCTCTTGCGCCAGCATGCCTCGCTCAGGTCGTACCCGCGCATCGTCTGAAGCCTTCCGCCGCTGATTCGATCAGGGCCAGCGATGCCTCCGGTGGCAGCGCGTCCGCCCTGAGCAGATCGTATGCCCACTGGGCGCGCTTCACCACGGCCGGACCGTCCAGCAGATTCCCCGAATACACTGCCTCTGTATAGGCCGTTGGCGGCGCGTCTTCGAACTCCATGAGCCGTAGATCTCCGGTCATCACGGCGTACCCGCCAGCCGTGTACGGCAACACCTGCACCACCACCGTCCGCTCCCGCGCGAGTCTCGCGACGTGCTCCAGCTGTTCCGCCATCACGGCCGCCCCGCCGACAGGAATCCGCAGGGCGTTCTCGTGCAGGATCACCCAATACACCGGCCGCGTCGCGTCCTTGAGAATGCGCGCACGTTCAACGCGCCCCGACACCTTCTCGTCGATGAACTCATCGAGTGCGAACGGATTCATAGCCAGGGTGACCGCCTTCGCGTAGGCCGACGTCTGCAACAGGCCCGGGACCAGCGCATGAGCGAACTCGCAGATCTCCGTCGCCAAGACTTCCAACTCCGCCGCCTTGGCGAAGTAATCCGCGTACCGCCGATCGTCGATCAGCTTCCTGCACAGCCGCTCGAAAATACCGTCGGATTGCAGTGCCTCGTCGATCCGCTGGGCCACGTCCAATTGCGGCTTGCGGATGGCCTGTTCGAACTGGCCGATGTAGCCGCCCGAGACGAACACCCTCGTCCCCAGCTCCACCTGCGTGAACCCCGCGTCCTCCCGGCGTCGCTTCAGCTCCGCTCCGAAGAACTCCCATGCCGCCTGGCGCGAACCGTTGGCCATGGTTAACCCCTTTGTGTAGCCCCGCACTTGTAGAGCGCAAACCCCTTCCGAGGGTAGACACTCAGCGTCACTCTTGGGATACGAAGAGTGAAAGTCGAAGGTGAGGGGAATCAGCGTGACGGCACGACATGCGGCGCACTGCGTCGAGGAAGCGGAGGAAGTGGTGAAGGAATTGCGGGCGGCACTCGCGAAAGCCGGAATTTCCCTGCCGTCACTGGGGCTGGACCCGGTGAGTCTCGCGCGGGAGGCGCCCTGTCCGCTGATCGAACTGGGGCGGTGCTCCGTGGAGACCGCGCGGCGGATCGCGGCGGCGGTGCCGCGGTGAAACCGCCCGTCGGCGCGTACGTCGTGGACACCGGGACCGAGCGGATCGGCATCGTCATGGGGCATGAGGGGCCCTACGTCCAGCTGAGACCGTACGGCGGCGGCCGGGAGTGGGACGCCGACCCCGGTGTCGTCCGGCACGCGACCCCCGCCGAACGGCTGCGCGCGGCGACGGCGTACGCCAATGCCCGCAGCCGCGGTGAGGTGCCCTGAGCGTAGGCGACAATGGATGCCATGAGTCTGTTCCGCGACGACGGCATCGTGCTGCGCACCCAGAAGCTGGGTGAGGCGGACCGGATCATCACCTTGCTTACGCGGGGTCACGGACGGGTACGCGCCGTGGCCAGGGGGGTGCGCCGGACGAAGTCGAAGTTCGGCGCGCGCCTCGAACCGTTCTCGCACGTGGATGTGCAGTTCTTCTCGAAGGGCAGCGAGCTGATCGGGCGCGGCCTGCCGCTGTGTACGCAGAGTGAGACGATCGCGCCGTACGGCGGCAGCATCGTGACGGACTACGCGCGCTACACCGCCGGGACGGCCATGCTGGAGACGGCCGAGCGGTTCACCGACCACGAGGGCGAGCCGGCGGTGCAGCAGTACCTGCTGCTGGTGGGCGCGCTGCGGACGCTGGCGAGGGGCGAACACGCGTCGCATCTCGTGCTCGACGCCTTTCTGCTGCGCTCCCTCGCCGTCAACGGGTACGCGCCCAGCTTCACCGACTGCGCGAAGTGCGGGATGCCGGGGCCGAACCGGTTCTTCTCGGTCGCGTCGGGCGGTTCCATCTGCCCCGACTGCCGGGTGCCCGGCAGCGTCGTACCCTCCCCGCAGGCCCTGGAACTCCTCGGAGCGCTGCTTACGGGAGACTGGGGGACCGCGGACGCGTGCGAGGCGCGGTACGTCCGGGAGGGGAGCGGGCTGGTGTCCGCGTACCTGCACTGGCATCTGGAGCGCGGGCTGCGCTCGCTGAGGTACGTCGAGAAGTAAGCACGAGGAGACGAGAGACACATGGCCGTACGCGGGTTCCTGGGGCGGCAGCGCCGGGAGTACAGGACGCCGGAACCGCACCCGTCCGGCGCGCGGCCCCCGAAGATCCCCAGGGAACTGGTCCCGAAGCATGTGGCGATCGTCATGGACGGCAACGGGCGCTGGGCCAAGGAGCGTGGTCTGCCGCGTACCGAGGGGCACAAGGTCGGCGCCGAGCGGGTGCTGGACGTGCTCCAGGGCGGGGTCGAGATGGGCGTGGGCGCCATCTCGCTGTACGCCTTCTCCACCGAGAACTGGAAGCGCTCGCCCGACGAGGTGCGCTTCCTGATGAACTTCAACCGGGACTTCATCCGCAAGACGCGCGATCAGCTGGACGAGCTGGGGATCCGCGTGCGGTGGGTCGGGCGGATGCCCAAGCTGTGGAAGTCGGTGGCCAGGGAGCTGGAGATCGCCCAGGAGCAGACGAAGGACAACGACCGGCTGACCCTGTACTTCTGCATGAACTACGGCGGGCGCGCGGAGATCGCGGACGCCGCGCAGGCGCTGGCGGAGGATGTGCGGGCCGGGCGGCTCGATCCGTCGAAGGTGAACGAGAAGACGCTGCAGAAGTACATGTACTACCCGGACATGCCGGACGTGGACCTGTTCCTGCGGCCGAGTGGCGAGCAGCGTACGTCCAACTACCTGCTGTGGCAGAGCGCCTACGCCGAGATGGTCTTCCAGGACGTGCTGTGGCCGGACTTCGACCGGCGTGACCTGTGGCGGGCGTGCCTGGAATTCGCTTCCCGGGACCGGCGGTTCGGTGGGGCGATTCCGAACGAGGAGCTGCTGGCCATGGAGGGTACGCAGCCCGACGGCTGACGCCGGGACCCGGGACGTTAGGGTTCCGCCCCATGGATCACCAGGGGCGGGACATGATCGAGGACAGCGGCACCGACGTCGTGGAGCTGGCCTACCGGCCGACGCGCACCGACATCCTCCGGGGCATCCAGGTCCGTGCCCGTGTGCGCGGGCTGGCGCCGGTGCGGTGGATCTTCGTCGTGCTGTTGGCCGGATTCGCCGCGTTCACGGCGCTCGCAGGGGCGGACGCCGCGGTGCTGACCGCGCTCCTGCTGCTGACCGCGGCACTGATCTGGGGCACGCCTCGCATCCAGGCCGGCCAGGTGTTCCGGGCCGTCTCGTGGCAGGGCGAGTACCGCGTCACCGTGACCGACGCCGGGATCACGGTCGAGAACGAGTACACGACGGTGGTGCAGCGCTGGACGCTGTTCCGCGGCTACCGCGAGACTCCCGAGCACGTGGTGCTGCTCAGCCGCGACCCGGGTCTTCTGGTGGTGGAGGTCGAACCCAAGCGCGGGCTGGGCGGCGAGGAGGACCTCCAGCGCCTGCGGGCCCTGCTCGACCGGCACCTCGCCCGGGTCTGACGGTTTCCCGCGTCGCGCGCGGAGACGCCGCGGCGGCTGTCCTTGCCACCGTGCGGCGGCGCCGGCCGTGCCGCCGGCCGGCTGGGGTGCTGCCGGGGTGCGGTGCGCTGCCCGGCGCTCGCGGGATGCCGCTGCCCGCCCGTGCCGCCCTCGGGGTACCTTCCGGGCCTCCAGGTACTGGGGGAGGCACGATGGGCCGCAGTGGGCCGCAGTGGGCCGCAGTTGGGTGGAGGAGGGTGCCCGCGGTCGGGCGGGGACGTGCCCCGCGGTCGGGCGGAGGAGCGGTGCGGGGTGCCGCTACGCCGCCGCGCAGTCGGCGCAGGTGCCGAAGATCTCCACCGTGTGGGCCACGTTGACGTAGCCGTGTTCGGCCGCGATGGCTTCCGCCCACTTCTCCACCGCCGGGCCCTCGACCTCCACCGCCTTGCCGCAGCTGCGGCAGACCAGGTGGTGGTGATGGTCGCCGGTGGAGCAGCGGCGGTAGACGGACTCGCCGTCGGCCGTGCGCAGGACGTCGACCTCGCCGGCGTCCGCGAGGGACTGCAGGGTGCGGTAGACCGTGGTGAGCCCGACCGAGTCGCCCTTGTGCTTGAGCATGTCGTGGAGCTCCTGCGCGCTGCGGAACTCGTCGACCTCCTGAAGGCACGCTGCCACGGCGGCACGCTGCCGGGTGGAGCGGCCCTTCACGGGCGGTCCTGCGGTCGTCACGGGGTTCCCTCCTCGCATCTGGCCTCTGCCCGGGCCATTGTGCCAGCCCGGGCGGAGGGCAGTCAGGCGCCGACCCCGCCCCCGGCCGTGCGGCTGGCCGGAATCGCGCACTCCGCGGGATCGCCGCCCGGTTGTGCGGCGGTCAGTGCCCGGGCGCGGCGGCGGGACAGCGGAGTGGCCAGCGCGGTCAGCGCGATGAACGCGGCGATGGTCAGCAGCACGATCGTCGCGCCGGGCGGCACGTCCTGGTAGTACGAGGTGACCGTGCCGCCGATGGTCACGCTCACGCCGATGGCGACGGCGATGGCGAAGGTCGCGGCGAAGCTGCGGGTGAGCTGCTGGGCCGCCGCGACGGGCACCACCATGAGCGCGCTCACCAGCAGCAGGCCGACCACCCGCATCGCCACGGAGACGGTGACCGCCGCCGTGACCGCCGTGAGCAGGTTGAGGAAGCGCACCGGCAGGCCCGTCACCCGCGCGAACTCCTCGTCCTGGCTGACCGCGAAGAGCTGCTTGCGCAGGCCGACGGTGACGAGGATCACCAGGGCGGCCAGCAGACAGATCGCGGTGACATCGGACTCGGAGACCGTGGACAGGGAGCCGAAGAGGAACGAGGAGAGGTTGCCCGTGGAACCGCCGGGGGCGAGGTTGATGAGCATCACGCCGCCGGCCATGCCGCCGTAGAAGAGCATCGCGAGGGCGATGTCGCCGCGGGTCTTGGCGTACCAGCGGACCAGTTCCATGAGGACGGCGCCGAGGACGGAGACCAGGGCCGCCATCCACACCGGGGACCAGCTGAGCAGGAAACCGAGGCCGACGCCGGTCATGGCGACGTGGCCGATGCCGTCACCCATGAGGGCCTGGCGGCGCTGGACCAGGTAGATGCCGACGGCGGGGGCGGTGATGCCGACCAGGACGGCGGCGAGCAGCGCCCGCTGCATGAAGGCGTAGTCGAGGATCTCCATCAGCTGAGCAGTCCTGTGCGGATCGGCCCGGCGCCTGCGGGAGCGTGCGGGTGGACGTGGTCGTGGCCGGGCAGGGCATGCTGGCCGACGGCCTTCGGTGGCGGGCCGTCGTGCGTGACGCAGCCGTCGCGCAGGACGACAGCCCGGTCGATCAGGGGCTCCAGGGGGCCCAGTTCGTGCAGGACGAGGAGGACCGAGGCGCCCTTGGCAACCTGGTGCCTCAGGGTCTCGGCGAGGACCTCCTGGCTGGCCAGGTCGACGCCCGCCATCGGCTCGTCCATGATCAGAAGTTCGGGGGCGGCGGCGAGCGCGCGGGCGATCAGGACGCGCTGGTGCTGGCCGCCGGAGAGGGCGTCCACGGAGTCCTTCGCGCGGTCCGCCATGCCGACCAGGTGCAGGGCATGCCGTACGGCCTCGCGGTCGGCCTTGCGGAACAGGCCGAAGCGGGTGCGGGCCAGGCGGCCGGAGGAGACGACCTCGGCGACCGTGGCGGGCACGCCGCCGGCGGCGGTGGTGCGCTGCGGGACGTAACCCACCCGCGCCCAGTCGCGGAACCGGTGCCGCGGGGTGCCGAACAGCTCGATCTCACCGGCGGTGACCGGTACCTGCCCGATGACGCCGCGCACGGCCGTCGACTTGCCGGAGCCGTTGGCGCCGAGCAGGGCGACGACCTCACCGCGGTGCACGGTGAGGTCGATGCCGCGCAGGACGGGACGGGAGCCCAGCTCGGCGTGGACGCCGCGCAGGGAGATGACGGGCTCGGTCGTCATGCCGTCCTCCGGTGGTTCGCCGTTCACTTGGCGCCCAGGGCCGTCTGCAGCGCCTTGAGGTTGGCTTCCATGACCTGGAAGTAGTCGTCGCCGCGGGACGTGTCCGTGATGCCCTCGAGGGGGTCGAGGACGTCGGTCTCGAGTCCGGTGTCGGCGGCGAGGGTCTTGGCGGTCCTGTCGCTGACGAGCGTCTCGTAGAAGACGGTGGTGACACCGTCGGCCTTTGCCATGTCCCCGAGCTCCTTCACCCGCGCGCCGCTGGGCTCGGACTCGGGGTCCAGGCCGCTGATGGCCTCCTCGGTCAGGCCGTAGCGCTCGGCGAGGTGGCCGAAGGCCGCGTGCGTGGTGATGAAGACGCCGGTCTTCCTGTCCTTCAGGCCGGTCGCGAACTTCTCGTCCAGGGTGTTCAGCTTGCCGACGAGGGCGTCGGTGTTCTTCTTGTAGTCGGCGGCGTGGTCGGGGTCGGCCTTCTCGAAGGCCTTGCCGACACCCTCGGCGACCTCGGCGTACTTGACCGGGTCGAGCCAGATGTGAGGGTCCTGGCCGTCCTCGTGCTCGTGGCCGTGCTCGTCCTCGTGGGCCTGCTCTTCCTCGTGGCCGTGCTCCTCGCCGTGCTCCTCCTCGTGGCCGCCGGTCTCGCTGCCGTGTGACTCCAGGGAGGTCAGGGTGGCCGCGTCGATCTTCGTCTTGACCTCGGACTGACCGATGGCCTCGTCGACGGTGGGCTGGAGGCCCTTGAGGTAGAGGGCCGCGTCGGACTCCTGGAGCTGCGCGGTCTGTTTGGCGCTGATCTCCAGGTCGTGCGGCTCCTGGCCGGGCTGGGTGAGACTGGTGACGTTGACGTGCTCGCCGCCGATCTGCTCGGCGAGGAAGGCCATCGGGTAGAACGACGCGACGACGTCGAACTTGTCGGTGTTGCCCGCGGCGGCGCTGTCGGAGGAGCAGGCGGTGAGGGTGCCGAGCCCGAGGGCGGTGACCGTGGCCAGCGCGGCCGCGGATATGTGGTGTCGTCGTACGTTCATGACAGTCATTTTCAACGAATATGGAAACGGTTGTCAACAACGCACGTGAGGGCCCTGGAGGCGGCACCGATTTGGCCGGGAGGCAGTCCCCGCCGGTAACCTGGGTCATTCGCTGGAAGCAATCTCGCTTCGTCGCCCGTCGTCGTAATGAAGAGAGCACCGTGGCCGCCGACAAGATCGACACCATCGTCAGCCTGAGCAAGCGCCGTGGCTTCGTATTCCCCAGTAGTGAGATCTACGGCGGTACGAAGGCCGCCTGGGACTACGGACCGCTGGGTGTCGAGCTCAAGGAGAACCTGAAGCGCCAGTGGTGGCGCTACATGGTCACCTCGCGCGAGGACGTGGTCGGTATCGACTCGTCCGTGATCCTGGCCCCGGAGGTGTGGGTCGCCTCCGGTCACGTCGCGACCTTCACGGACCCGCTGACCGAGTGCACCTCCTGCCACAAGCGGTTCCGCGCGGACCACCTGGAGGAGGCGTACGAGGAGAAGAAGGGTCACGCCCCGGAGAACGGCCTGATCGACCTCAACTGCCCCAACTGCGGCAACAAGGGCACCTTCACCGAGCCCAAGCAGTTCTCGGGTCTCCTCTCCACCCACCTCGGCCCGACCCAGGACTCCGGCTCCGTCGCCTACCTGCGTCCCGAGACCGCCCAGGGCATCTTCACCAACTTCGCCCAGGTGCAGATCGCTTCGCGCCGCAAGCCGCCGTTCGGCATCGCCCAGATGGGCAAGTCCTTCCGCAACGAGATCACGCCCGGCAACTTCATCTTCCGCACCCGCGAGTTCGAGCAGATGGAGATGGAGTTCTTCGTCAAGCCGGGCGAGGACGAGAAGTGGCAGGAGTACTGGATGGAGCAGCGCTGGAACTGGTACACCGGTCTCGGCCTGCGCGAGGAGAACATGCGGTGGTACGACCACCCGCAGGAGAAGCTCTCCCACTACTCCAAGCGCACCGCCGACATCGAGTACCGCTTCCAGTTCGGCGGCAGTGAGTGGGGCGAGCTGGAGGGCGTCGCGAACCGCACCGACTACGACCTGGGCGCGCACTCCAAGGCCTCCGGCCAGGACCTCTCCTACTTCGACCAGGATGCCGGCGAGCGCTGGACGCCGTACGTCATCGAGCCGGCGGCCGGTGTCGGCCGGGCGATGCTCGCCTTCCTGCTCGACGCCTACATCGAGGACGAGGCGCCCAACGCCAAGGGCAAGATGGAGAAGCGGACCGTGCTGCGGCTGGACCACCGCCTCGCCCCCGTGAAGGCGGCCGTGCTCCCGCTGTCCCGCAACGCGGAGCTGTCGCCGAAGGCCAAGGGCCTCGCACAGGCGCTGCGGCAGAACTGGAACATCGAGTTCGACGACGCCGGCGCGATCGGCCGTCGATACCGCCGCCAGGACGAGATCGGTACGCCGTTCTGCGTCACCGTCGACTTCGACACCCTGGACGACAACGCGGTGACCGTGCGTGAGCGCGACACCATGAAGCAGGAGCGCGTGTCGCTGGACCAGATCGAGGGGTACCTCGCCTCGCGGCTGATCGGCTGCTGACGTTCGTCGGACGTGCCCCGGCCGGGGGCTCCGCCCTCTGGAGCCCAGGCCCTCGCCCACCCTCCACCGACCGGGTCGGTCGGAGGGTGGGCGTTCGTGTGTCGGTGGTCGATGTGGCCGGCGGTGGCGATGACGGACGACGGATGACAGGTCCGGGGCGCCGTGCGGGATCGCCGAGGGCGAGGAGACCGTGAACCAGAGTCCCGGCTGCGTGACTGGCTCGCCACGCCGTTCGCCGCCGAACGCCGAACGCCGAACGCCGGGTGGCGAACGCCGAGCGGCGGGTGGCGGGTGGCGATCCGTAGCCGTTCGCCACGTACCGCGTCCTGACCGGTGAGCAGGGTGATGCGGTCGCCGGGTCACGCCGCGGTCGGGTCCACCGTCGCCTGGTGGGCCTCCGCCAGGTGCTCCTGAGCCTTGAGCCACGGCAGGAACTGGGCGCCTATGCGCCAGCCGCAGGTGTCACATCTGATCGTGCGCTGCACGCCGGTGCGCTGTACGTGCACGGTGTGCTCCCGGCCGTGCAGGTCCCAGCGGCTGACCTTGCTGGTGTCGATCTGCGGCATGACGCCTCCGGCGGTTCGCGTGTGGGTGGTGCCGTTCTTGTGCCCCGGTTCGGGGACGACAAGGAGTGTGCAGCACGAACAACATCAACAGGTCTTCCCGCGAAGGGAATTCCGCGACGGGAACGGACGGGGTACGGTGTCGCCGCTGCTGTGGAGGAGCGGGGAGGTGGCGGGCCGGGTGTCGGTGGAAGCGGTGGGTGCCTTCGTGGCCGCGCTCGCACTGGTGGTGTCCGTCCTTTCCGTGCTCTACGCGGCCAGACAGACGAAGGCCGCCACCGAGCAGACCAGGACCAGCAACGCGGTGGCAGCCGTCTCGGCGAACGACATGGCGCTCCGGTCACTGCGCGAGGTGCACCTCCTGATGCTCGAACGACCCGGATCACGCGCGTACTTCTACGGCGGCCGGCCGCTTCCCGAGCGGCCGGAGGAACGGGAAGCGATCCTCACCATCGCCGAACTGCTCGCCGATGTGCTGTGCAGCGGTGTCCACGTCCACCGGCAGCTGCCCGGCAGCACCAGCGCAGGGGCCTGGGACGACTACTGCCGGGTCACCCTGGCGAACAGCCCGGCCCTGCGCGACCTGGTGCGGGAGCACCCCGCGTGGTGGCCCACCCTGGTCGGTCTGCTTCCGGCGGAGTGATCACGCACTCGCCTGCACGATCACCGCGCCGAGTACCCCGCGGCATGCGGGACAATGGGGGAATGCCCACGCCCTCGCCGACCATGAGCACGACGACGAACGCCGTGAACACGACCCTGCCCATCGGACCGCACGCGGTGCGGCCGCCCGTCGTGCTGGCCCCGATGGCGGGGATCACCAACGCGCCGTTCCGCACCCTGTGCCGCGAGTTCAGCGGCGGCAAGGGCCTGTTCGTCAGCGAGATGATCACCACCCGGGCGCTGGTCGAGCGCAACGAGAAGACCATGCAGCTGATCCGGTTCGACGCGACCGAGCAGCCGCGCTCCATCCAGTTGTACGGCGTCGACCCGGCGACCGTCGGCAAGGCCGTCCGCATGATCGCGGAGGAGGATCTCGCCGACCACATCGACCTCAACTTCGGCTGTCCGGTCCCGAAGGTGACCCGCAAGGGCGGTGGTTCGGCCCTCCCGTACAAGCGGAACCTGCTGCGGTCCATCCTGCGCGAGGCGGTCAGCGGCGCCGGGGACCTGCCGGTGACGATGAAGATGCGCAAGGGCATCGACGACGACCACCTGACCTACCTGGACGCCGGCCGGATCGCTGTCGAGGAGGGCGTGACCGCCATCGCGCTGCACGGCCGTACCGCCGCCCAGCACTACGGCGGCACCGCCGACTGGGACGCCATCGCCCGGCTGAAGGAACACGTTCCGGAGATCCCGGTGCTCGGCAACGGCGACATCTGGTCGGCCGGGGACGCGCTGCGGATGGTGCGCGAGACGGGCTGCGACGGTGTGGTCGTGGGGCGCGGGTGCCTCGGCCGGCCGTGGCTGTTCGCGGACCTGGTCGCGGCCTTCGAGGGGCGCGGCGACGACTGCGCACGGCCCACCCTCCGCGAGGCGGCCGATGTCATGGTCCGGCACGCCACACTGCTCGGTGAGTGGATCGGCGACGAGTCCCGCGGCGTGATCGACTTCCGCAAGCACGTCGCCTGGTACCTGAAGGGCTTCGCGGTCGGTTCCGAGATGCGCAGGCGACTCGCGGTCACCTCCTCGCTGGAGGAACTGCGGGCCGGGCTCGACGAACTGGACCTGGACCAGCCCTGGCCCACCGGCGCCGACGGCCCCCGCGGCCGTACGTCCGGCAACAACCGGGTGGTGCTGCCGGACGGCTGGCTGAAGGACCCGTACGACTGCGCGGGTGTCGGCGAGGACGCGGAACTCGACACCTCCGGCGGCTGACCCGGCACCTCCGGTGGTTGACCCGGCATGTCCGGCGGCTGAGTTGGCACGTCCGGCGGCTGACCTGACACCTCCCGTCGCCGGTCACTCTCCGGTGGGGTGGGGGACGGAGCCGTAGGCGGTCAGGAAGCGATCGCGGAAGGCGCTCATCTTCCACACGGGCGCGTCCTTGGCCGGCCGGAGCCCTTCGGTCCAGTTCCAGTCGTCGATCTTCTCCAGCACCTCCGGGTCCCTGGCGACGACCGTCACCGGCACGTCACGGTTGGCGCCGTGGCCGCTGACCCGGGCGATGGGCTGGTGGTCGCCGAGGAAGACCAGCAGGGTGTCGTCGGTGCCGTAGCGCTCCAGCCACTGTGTGAGGCTGGTGACCGAGTACTGGATGGACCGGCCGTACTCCCGCCGGGACTCGGCGGAGTCGGCGATGACGTCGGACGACTTCCTCCCCGCCTTCTGGACGGCGTCGAAGATCGAACCGTCGCCGAGGCCGTCCCAGTCGACCAGCTCGGGGAGGGGTGCCCAGGGCTGGTGGCTGGAGGTGAGGATGACCTCCGACATCAGCGGTTTGTCGCGCTCCTGGCCGTGCTCCAGGCGCTCGAACGCCTCCAGGGCGTACTGGTCCGGCATGGTGGACCAGCTGAACTTCGGGCCGCGGTAGCCCAGTTCGAAGGCGTCGTAGACCCTGTCGAGGCCGTACCACTCCGCTTCCGGCCAGGCCTTCTGCACGCCGGGCATGATGCCGACGGTGTCCCAGGCGCCGGTCTTCTGGAACGCCTTGGTGAGGGTGAGGTGGTCGCCGTTGGTGACGGTGCGGTAGCGCTGCTGGTTGTCGATCCACAGGCCGGACAGGGCCGTGGAGTGGCCGAGCCAGCTGCTGCCGCCGTACGTCGCCGAGGTGAGCCAGCCGCTGCGCGCCCGGTAGCCGGCCTTCGCGAGCGCGGCGGTGCGGGTGTCGAGGGTGTCGGTGACACCGGGGGCGATGAGCGGGTCCTCGACGGCGCTGCGGCCGTAGCTCTCGACGAAGGCGAAGACGACGTCCTTCCCCCGCAGGTCGGGGACGAGCTGGTCGGGCGGAGTGGCGCCGAAGGTGTCCGCCCGTGCCTCCTTCGCGAACGCCGCCTCGTCGCGCAGGGTGTCCACCACACGCCGGGTCTGCCCCTTCACCGCCCCGGCGGCCCGGTCGGAGGCGACCGGCACCCCGGCGATCTGCACGCCGAGGGCGGTGCAGGTGATCCACACGGTGCCCGCGATCAGCGCGCTCCGGGTGGCGCGGGTGCGGTGCCGGGCCAGCAGGTTGCCGAGCCGGACGGTGGCCAGCGCCATGACGACCACGAGGAGCAGGGTGAGGAGGACCGCGCCGACGGTCGCGGCGGTGGCCGTCGCGCGGCCCATCGAGTCCTCGACGTAGGACTGGGCGTCGTCGAGCAGCCCCCAGTCGAGTACGACGTTGAAGCCCCGGCCCAGATACTCGGTGAACCCGATGTCCAGCAGGTTCAGCACGGTCAGCACACCGATGCCCGCCCCGTACAGCGCGGCCACGACGATGCGCGGGCGGCGGGGCAGGGCGAGCAGCAGTACGGCGCCGATGATGGCCTCGGCGGGAAGGCGCGCGAAGCGGCCGGGACGCAGGCCCGGAGCGCTGTTCGGCATCAGGAGGGCCCCGACGACCAGGACGGCGGCGAGGACGTGGACGGTCCACCGGAGGTTGCGTGCGGCGGTGGGGTGCGCGTCGCGTGCGTCGCGCAGGCGGGTGACGAGGCGCGGGCGTGCGAGGCCGTGCGGACGGGAGAGGACACGCAGGGGTGTGAGGCCGCGCAGGCGCGCGAGGACACGTGTGAAGGCAGGCAACCCGGAGGATCCTTCCGTACCGAGGCCGGTGAGGAGGCGGACCCGGCGTGGGGGTCCGGGTCCGCCGCCGTTCCGTACGGGCGGGCTGACCGGTGCGTTCATCCGACCGGGAATCGAGGGTGTGGGCCGGGTGCCCGGAGGGTGTACCCGGAGGGTGTCCCCGGCGGGTGTGCCCGGCGGGTGTGCCCGGGACCGGGCGGGCCGGTGCCCGGTGCCGGTCCGCATGGTGACATCGGGTGCCTTGTGGCAGCGTGATTCTCGCCACCCTTGATCAGGGTTGCGCTCAGATGAGCGGATCTTGAGCGACTGCACTTCTCAAAGGGTGGCACTCAGTGCCACCCTTTGATCGTTCATCGGGCGAAATCAAACGTGGAGATTGTTGCTCATGTGAGCGGATGGAGGTCCCTGTGGCGGGATGACGCGTTCAAGAAGTGAAAACATTCGACCGTGACCGCTTGCCGAGCTTTGACTTTCAATCCGCTGGCGCACGAGTGGTTACAGGCGCATGACGCGCACGTGGACGTACCCAGACGCCTTTGATCTGGGTACATTCCTCGCCGTCAGGGCAGCCACCGCGTCCTCGAGGAGTCGAGACCCGTGTCGGAAAACAAAGATCCCCACGTAGCTCAGCCGGGCACGAGCGTTGAGGGCGTGAAGTTCGTCTACGACTTCACCGAGGGCAACAAGGACCTCAAGGACCTGCTCGGCGGCAAGGGCGCCAACCTCGCCGAGATGACCAACCTGGGTCTTCCCGTCCCGCCCGGCTTCACCATCACCACCGAGGCCTGCAAGACCTACCTCGACAGTGGCGAGGAGCCCGCGGAACTGCGGGACGAGGTGAGTGCGCACCTCGACGCCCTCGAGGCGAAGATGGGCAAGAAGCTCGGCCAGGCCGACAACCCCCTCCTCGTGTCGGTCCGCTCCGGTGCCAAGTTCTCCATGCCGGGCATGATGGACACCGTCCTCAACATCGGTCTGTCGGACAAGTCCGTGCAGGGCCTGGCCAAGCAGGCCGGCGACGACCGGTTCGCGTGGGACTCCTACCGGCGCCTGATCCAGATGTTCGGCAAGACCGTCCTCGGCGTCGACGGCGACCTCTTCGAGGACGCGCTGGAGGCGGCGAAGGCGGCCAAGAAGGTCACCGTCGACACCGAGCTGGAGGCCGCCGACCTCAAGAAGCTCGTCACCAGGTTCAAGAAGATCGTCAAGACCGAGGCCGGCCGGGACTTCCCGCAGGACCCGCGCGAGCAGATGGACCTCGCCATCAAGGCCGTCTTCGACTCCTGGAACGGCGACCGCGCCAAGCTCTACCGCCGCCAGGAGCGCATCCCGCACGACCTGGGCACCGCCGTCAACGTCTGCTCCATGGTCTTCGGCAACCTCGGCCCCGACTCCGGCACCGGCGTCGCCTTCACCCGCGACCCCGCCTCCGGCCACCAGGGCGTCTACGGCGACTACCTGCAGAACGCGCAGGGCGAGGACGTGGTCGCGGGCATCCGCAACACCGTGCCGCTCGCGGATCTGGAGTCGATCGACAAGAAGTCGTACGACCAGCTGATGCAGATCATGGAGACCCTGGAGAACCACTACAAGGATCTCTGCGACATCGAGTTCACCATCGAGCGCGGCCAGCTGTGGATGCTCCAGACCCGTGTCGGCAAGCGCACCGCGGGTGCCGCCTTCCGCATCGCCACGCAACTCGTCGACCAGGGGCTGATCGACGAGGCCGAGGCGCTCTGCCGGGTCAACGGCGCCCAGCTCGCCCAGCTGATGTTCCCCCGCTTCGACGACGAGTACGCCCGCGGCGGGGAAGGGGTGGCGCAGGTCGGGCGCGGCATCGCCGCCTCCCCGGGCGCGGCGGTCGGCAAGGCCGTCTTCGACTCGTACACCGCCGTCAAGTGGTCCCGTTCCGGCGAGAAGGTCATCCTGATCCGCCGCGAGACCAACCCCGACGACCTCGACGGCATGATCGCGGCCGAGGGCATCCTCACCTCGCGCGGCGGCAAGACCTCCCACGCGGCCGTCGTCGCCCGCGGCATGGGCAAGACCTGTGTCTGCGGCGCCGAGGAGCTCGAGGTCGACACCAAGCGCCGCCGCATGACCGTCCCGGGCGGGCACGTGGTGGAGGAGGGCGACGTCGTCTCCATCGACGGCTCCTCCGGCAAGGTCTACCTCGGTGAGGTCCCGGTCGTCCCGTCCCCCGTCGTGGAGTACTTCGAGGGCCGGATGCACCCGGGCGCCGACGACGCCGACGAGCTCGTCGAGGCCGTGCACCGGATGATGGCCTTCGCCGACCGCAAGCGCCGCCTGCGCGTACGCGCCAACGCCGACAACGCCGAGGACGCGCTGCGCGCCCGCCGCTTCGGCGCCCAGGGCATCGGCCTGTGCCGCACCGAGCACATGTTCCTCGGCGACCGGCGCGAGCTGGTGGAGCGGCTGATCCTGGCCGACACCGAGGCGGAGCGCGAGGAGTCCCTGAAGGCCCTGCTCCCGCTCCAGAAGCAGGACTTCGTGGAGCTCTTCGAGGCGATGGACGGCCTCCCGGTCACCGTCCGCCTGCTCGACCCGCCGCTGCACGAGTTCCTCCCCGACATCACCGAACTGTCGGTCCGCGTCGCCCTCGCCGAGTCCCGGCAGGAGCCGCACGAGAACGAACTGCGCCTGCTCCAGGCCGTGCACCGGCTGCACGAGCAGAACCCGATGCTGGGTCTGCGCGGCGTCCGTCTCGGCCTGGTCATCCCCGGCCTGTTCACCATGCAGGTGCGGGCCATCGCGGAGGCAGCCGCCGAGCGCAAGGGCGCCAAGTGCGACCCCCGCGCGGAGATCATGATCCCGCTGGTCGGCACGGTCCAGGAGCTGGAGATCGTCCGCGAGGAGGCCGACCAGGTCATCGCCGAGGTCGAGAAGGCCACCGGCACTTCGCTCAAGCTCGCCATCGGCACGATGATCGAGCTCCCGCGCGCCGCCCTGACCGCCGGCCAGATCGCCGAGGCGGCGGAGTTCTTCTCCTTCGGCACGAACGACCTCACCCAGACGGTGTGGGGCTTCAGCCGGGACGACGTGGAGGCCTCCTTCTTCACGGCGTACCTGGAGAAGGGCATCTTCGGGGTGTCACCGTTCGAGACGATCGACAAGGACGGCGTCGGCTCCCTGGTGAAGCTGGCCGCCAAGGCCGGCCGAGCGACCCGCCCCGACCTCAAGCTCGGCGTCTGCGGCGAGCACGGCGGTGACCCGGAGTCCGTCCACTTCTTCCACGAGGTCGGCCTGGACTACGTCTCCTGCTCCCCGTTCCGCATTCCGGTCGCCCGCCTGGAGGCCGGCCGCGCGGCGGTCACCTCGGCGGGCAGCGACCACCGCTGAGCCCTCCGGGGCGTTTGAACCCCGGAGCCGTCGTCTGTCACCCGACCACCCTCACCGATCGGCGACGGCTCCGGATCACGAAGAGAGAGGGCGGCACCCGTGCGGGGGTGCCGCCCTCTCCCGTGGACCTGCTCCGTGGGCGACATCGTTCGCGTTCGTATCCGGTGGCCTGTGCGTGCCGAACGCGCCCTTTCGAGCAGGACCTTGGCGACGAGTTCGCCGAACTCCTCGTCGGCGAGCCCCTGCTGGGTCAGGGCGGAGCCCCGGAGGTGCTTGATGCGCTTGCCGTTCGTCAGGTCGGCCCAGTTGCTCACGGTCACCCCGGTGCGTTTGCTCGGGCTGCTGTCCTTCGATGGTAGGTCCCGATGTAGTGTCCCGTGCCGGACTTGTACAGCCGCCACCGCGGGAACATGGGGGACACAGTGCCGTTTCGGATACGCAGGAGCACCGTCAGGCCGCTGAGCAGTATGGGTGGGTACGCCGTCGACCCGTGGCGGTCGCTGTGGCGCACGGTCGGGGTGGTGCTGTTCGGGTGGGCCGCCGCGGCCCTCACGGCGGGGGCGTCCTACCTGGCGCTGCGCTGGGTCGCGGTGCCCATCGTCGTGGGGGTCGTGCTGTGCCTGGCGTTCGTCATGATGCTGGCGCTGCTGCACCGCGCGGGGTGGATCGCCCTGCTGTCGCTCGTGCCCGGGTTGTTCATCCTCGTCGGGGCCGTCCAGTACGCCCCCGAGGCGGCGCTGGAGGTGCGCGGGGTGCGCGAGAGCGTGGTGATCGTCGCGGACAGCGCGACCGGGAAGGACGGCAAGAACCACCGGCTCACGCTGCGTACGGCGGACGGTGGGGAGCTGGAGGAGCGGCTCACCTACAAAGGCTCCGGGGCCCCTCGGGTGGGCGAGCGGCTCGACGTCATCCATGACCCGGACGGCGTGGTGCCCATGGAGCGGGCGGACGAGGTGGACCCCGCGGGGCGGCTCGGCGGTCTGATCGCAGGCCTGGTGGCGTGGACGCTCATGGCGGTTCTGGCCGGTTGGCGCGGGCATGTGCGCCGTCGGCAGGGGAAGACCGACTCCCTGCTGCTGTCCCTGTAGGACGGGGAGTTGGTCTCCGCTGGGGACTGCGTCAGCGGGCGTCGTCGCGCCGCTTGCGGGCCGCGATCATCACACCGCCGCCCAGGAGGACGACGGCCGCACCGCCCGCCGCGATGTACGGGGTGGTGTCGCTGCCGCCGGTCTCGGCGAGGTCGGTGCCGCCGCCGCTCTCCCCCTTGGCGCCGCTCTCCTCCTTGGCGCCGGTGTCCTCCGCGTCCGAGCCGGTGTCGCCGGTCTCCTCGTGCGGCGTGAAGTCCGCGGGCGGCTGGTCGCAGCCGATGCCGTCGTTGTCGCGGTCCAGGTGCTTGCCGTAGTGGTCGTCGCCCTTGGAGATGTTGCTGTACCCGTTGTCGTACGCGTCGGTGCAGTTCTTGAACGGGTGGTTGCCGTCGTGAGCCACGGCGGTGGCCGGTACGGCGGCCATGGCCAGGGCGGCGAGGATCGCGGCGGCGGAGGTACGGAACGGGTTCATGGTGAGAAGCCCCCCAGATTGGGCGTAAGTGTGTGCTTGGTGCGAGGGGCTCGAAGCTACTGGTGCGTGTAGGGGGAGTGGCGGGAATATGAAGGTCCTGTGATACGAACGTTACGTGACCGGGGGGTAGCTCTCCGCCATGAAACCCGGCGCCGCGCCCGTCCGCCTCGTAGGCTGGAGCCATGTCCGGTTGGAAGGCGCACGACATCCCCGACCAGAGCGGGCGGCTTGCCGTGGTCACCGGGGCGAACGGCGGGCTGGGCCTCGTGGTCGCCCGGGAGCTGGCCCGCAGGGGCGCCCGGGTGGTGCTCGCCTGCCGCAGCGAGGCGCGGGGGAGCCGGGCCCTCGAGCGGTTGCTCACCGACGTGCCGGGAGCCGAGGCGGAGGTGCGGCCGCTGGACCTCGCGGACCTGGGCTCCGTACGGGGTTTCGCGGCCACGCTGCCGTACGGGCGGATCGACCTGCTCGTCAACAACGCCGGGGTCATGGCACTGCCCCACGGGACGACCGCGGACGGATTCGAGACGCAGTTCGGGGTCAACCACCTGGGACACTTCGCCCTCACCGGGCTGCTGGCGCCGGCGCTGCTCGCCGCGCCGGGGGCGCGGATCGTGACCGTCTCCAGTTTTATGCACGTGCTGGCCAACATCGACCCCCGTGACCTCAACAGCGAGCGGAGCTACCGGCGTTGGGTCGCCTACGCCCGGTCCAAGTCCGCCAACCTGCTGTTCACGCACGAGCTGGCCCGCAGGCTCGCCGCCCACGGCAGTGACGCGGTGGCCGCCGCCGCCCACCCCGGGTACGCGGACACCGGCCTCCAGGCCCAGGGACCGCGCGCCGAAGGGCGCCGGACGGCCGAGCGGGTGGTGCGGCTCGGCAACCGGCTTCTCGCCCAGTCCGCCGAGGCGGGCGCGCTGCCCGTGCTGTACGCCGCGACCGCGCCCGGCGTCCGCCCCGACGCGTTCGTGGGCCCGTCCTTCGCCATGTGGCGCGGGGCGCCCGCGCGGTCCTGGCGGGCGCCCTGGACCCTCGACGACAGGTCGGGGGAGCGGCTGTGGGCCGCTTCCGAGGAGCTCACGGGCGTCACGTACGACGCCCTGTGACGGCTACGCGGAACCGCCACCGCCGTGAACGTCGTCTCCGGCGTCTGCGGGCTGGTGAAGCGGGCGTTGACCAGGGAGAGGCGGTCGCGGAAGCGGGCGGCGGTGGCGGGGACGTCGAAGCGCGTCGACCACGTTCTCCGCGCCGGACAGGGTGATGCACCCGGACCGCCGGGCGCAACGACCCGAAATCGACAGGAAGTCGACAGCCGACCCGCCGGTTCAGGCCGCCTTCACCTCGTACGCCGCCACCCGTACCGCCTCGTCGTCCAGACACCGCCCCGACTCCAGGTCGAAGCGCTGCTTGAGGAGCGGGGAGGCGACGAAGGGCCGGCCCCGGTGGGTGCCGGTCAGGCCGCGGGAGAGGACCGCCGCGCCGGTGAAGGGGTCGCGGTTGTCGATGGCGTAGAGGCGGCCGGCACGGTCGGCGAAGAGGGCGACCTGGCGGCCGTCGGGCAGGAGCGCCGCCACCCCGCGGCCCGGGAGCAGGGTGCTCAGGTCGCAGACCGTGAACCACTCGTTCGTCAACCGGAGTTGAACCTTCAGGTCGGTGGTCTCGAGTGCCAGGGTCATCGCGTCGCGGTTCCTTCCAGGATGTCGTCGGCAGGGCGCAGGCCGATGGTCAGCAGCGGCAGGTCGGGCTTCATCTGGTCGCGCTCCGGGACGAAGGCGACCACCGGGTCGGGGGTGTCGGGCGCGTTCACGAAGGACACGAACCGGGCCAGCTTCTCCGGGTCGTTGATGGTCTCGGCCCACTCGTCGCGGTAGTGGGCGACATGGGCGGCCATCAGGGACTCCAGCTCGTCGCAGATGCCGAGGGAGTCGTGGACCACCACGTCCCGCACGTGGTCCAGGCCGCCGGGGATCCGGTCCAGCCAGACGCTGGTGCGCTCCAGGCGGTCGGCGGTGCGGATGTAGAACATCAGGAACCGGTCGATGAGACGGACGAGTTCGGCGTCCGAGAGGTCCTGGGCGAGCAGGTCGGCGTGGCGCGGGGTGGCGCCGCCGTTGCCGCCGACGTAGAGGTTCCAGCCGTTCGCCGTGGCGATGACGCCGAAGTCCTTCGACCGGGCCTCGGCGCACTCGCGCTGACAGCCGGAGACCGCGGACTTGAGCTTGTGCGGGGAGCGCAGACCCCGGTAGCGCAGCTCCAGGTCGATCGCCATGCGCACGGAGTCCTGGACGCCATAACGGCACCAGGTCTGCCCGACACAGGACTTCACGGTGCGTAGCGACTTGCCGTAGGCGTGTCCGGACTCGAAGCCGGCGTCGACCAAACGGGTCCAGATCAGCGGGAGTTGCTCGACACGCGCGCCGAACATGTCGATCCGCTGGCCGCCGGTGATCTTCGTGTAGAGGCCGAAGTCGCGGGCGATCTCGCCGATGACGATCAGCTTCTCGGGAGCGATCTCCCCGCCGGGGATGCGCGGCACGACCGAGTACGAGCCGTTCTTCTGCAGGTTGGCCAGGAAGTGGTCGTTGGTGTCCTGAAGGGCGGCCTGTTCGCCGTCGAGGACGTGCGTGCCGGCGCCGATCGCCGGGGCGAGGGAGGCGATGATCGAGCCGACCGCCGGCTTGCAGACCTCGCAGCCGTCACCGCCCCGTGCGGCCTCACGGCCGTGCCGGTCGAGCAGTTCCCGGTAGGAGGTGATGCGCAGGGCGAGGACGATCTCGTACAGCTCCTCGCGGGTCCGGGAGAAGCAGGCGCACAGGCCCTTGTCGACCTCGACGCCGCTCGCCTCCAGTTCGGCGTTGATCAGCTGGCCGAGGACCTTGACGCAACTTCCGCACGTCGTACCGGCCTTGGTGCACTTCTTCACCTCGGGCACCGTGGTGCACCGGTGCTCGGTGACCGCCTCGCGGATGGTGCCCTTGCGGACGTTGTTGCAGGAGCAGATGATCGCGTCGTCCGGCAGGGCGGTCGGGCCCAGCTGGACGGGCGCCCCGGTGCCGGCCGGCAGCACCAGCGACTCGGGCGGGACCGGGGGCACCGAGCCGGTGAAGGCCTTCAGCGTGCCGTACGCCTCCGCGTCGCCGACCAGGATGCCGCCGAGCAGCGTGCCGTCCCGGCCGATGACCAGCTTCTTGTACAGGCCGGCGCGGGAGTCGGAGTAGACGACGTCGAGGCAGTCGTCGGCGGTGCCGTGCGCGTCGCCGAAGGACGCCACGTCCACGCCGAGCAGCTTCAGTTTGGTGGACAGGTCCGCGCCGGTGAACGCCGACTCGTCGGCGGCGATGGTCGCGGCGGCCGTCTCGGCCTGCTCGTAACCGGGCGCGACCAGTCCGTACACCCGGCCGTCGGCGGCCAGCGCGCACTCGCCGATCGCGAACACGCGCGGGTCGGCGACGCTGCGGCACTGCTCGTCGACCGCGATGCCGCCCCGCTCGCCGACCGTCAGGCCGCAGTCCCGGGCCAGCTGGTCACGGGGGCGGACACCGGCGGAGAACACCACCATGTCGGTGGGCAGTTCGCTGCCGTCGGACAGCTTCATGCCGGTGACGGCGCCGTCCTCACCGACCACGATCTCCTGCGTGCCCACACCCGTGTGCACGTTCAGGCCCATGTCCTCGATGGTGCGCAGCAGCGCCGCGCCCCCGCCCTCGTCGACCTGCACGGGCATCAGGCGCGGAGCGAACTCCACGATGTCGGTGTTCAGCCCGAGACCCTTGAGCGCGCCCGCCGCCTCCAGGCCCAGCAGTCCGCCGCCGACCACCGCGCCGGTCGTCGACCTCTTCGCGTACTCCTCGATGGCGAGCAGGTCCTCGATGGTGCGGTAGACGAAGCAGCCCTCGGCGTCCTTGTTCGGCACCGGCGGCACGAACGGGTAGGAGCCGGTGGCCAGGACCAGAACGTCGTAGCCGACGACCAGCCCCGAACGGGCGGTCACCTCCCGCGCCGCACGGTCGATGGTCTCCGCCGGGTCACCGACGCGCAGCTCGATGCCGTGGTCCTCGATGAGCTTCAGGTCCGTCAGGGACAGGTCATCGGGGGTCTTCCCCGAGAAGTACGAGGTGAGCTGTACGCGGTCGTACGCCGGACGCGGCTCCTCGCACAGCACGACCACGCGGTGCGTGGCGGTCAGGCCGCGCTCGGCGAGCGCCTCGAGGAAACGCTGGCCGACCATGCCGTGGCCGACGAGCACGATGGTCGGTGTGTCCGTGGACATCAGGAGCCTCCGTCGTTGGTGAGCAGGTGGAGCAGGGGCCCGCCGGCGGACGGGAGCGGCTCTGCTCCCTCCCAGGCGCGCGCGAGGGCGCCGACGGTGCCGAGTTCGCCGACCAGAACCCCGCCCACCAGGCGGTCGTCGCGGACGACGACCTTGCGGTAGGTGCCCCGGGTGGCGTCGGTGAGCTGGACGACGTCGTCGCCCGGCAGTGCCTCGGTCTCGCCGAACGCGGCCAGGTCGAAGGGACCGAAGGGGCCGTCCGAACCGGTGAGGGTGAGCCGGGTCAGGGAGCGGGTGCCGGTGTAGCGCGCGCCGGTGTCCCCGGCGAGCAGTGCGGCGAGCGCGTCGGCCTGTTCCAGGGCCGGCGCGGCGAGCCCGTAGACCGTGTCCGCGTGCTGGACGCAGTCGCCGATCGCGTGGATGTACGGGTCGGAGGTGCGCAGCCGGTCGTCGACGACGACGCCCTTGCGTACCTCCAGCCCCGCCGCCTGCGCGAGACCCGTCCTCGGGTGCACCCCGCAGGCCAGGACCACGAGGTCGGCGCCGAGGGCGTACCCGTCGGCCATCTCCACCGAGCGGACCGCGCCGGCGACGCAGCGCACGTCCCGCACACGGCACTCGGTGTGCACCTCGACGCCGAGGCCGGTCAGGTGCCGCCGGACGAGCGCGGAGGCGGCGGGGTCGAGCTGGCGTTCCATGAGCCGCTCGGACTGCTGGGCGAGGACGACCTGCGCGCCGCGCACGGCGAGCGCGCGGGCCGCGGAGACCCCGAGGAGCCCGCCGCCGATCACCACCGCCCGCACCCCGGGCCGTACCGCCTTGGCCAGGCCCAGGCAGTCGTCCATGGTGCGGAAGGCGTGCACGCCCTCGGGCAGCTCGTGGTCCGCGGTGAACAGTCCGCGCAGCGGCGGCAGCACCGGGTTCGATCCGGTGGCCAGCACCAGCCGGCCGTACCCGGTCACCGAACCGTCCGCGCAGGCGACGGTGCGCGCCGCGCGGTCGATGCCGGTGACCCGGGCCCGGGTGAGCTCCGCGGGCGCGGGCAGGGCGATCACCTCGGGGCTGTAGCGCCCGGCCAGCACCTCGGCGAGCAGCACCCTGTTGTACGGGCGGTGCTCCTCCTCGCCGATCAGCGTCACGGGCGTGCCGTGCTCGCCGAGCCGCCGGGCGAGTCGTACGCCCGCGAGGCCGGAGCCGATCACCACCACACGCTCGTTCGAGGTCATGTCCTTGAGCGTGCGGTGCGGGTGTTACCCGGCAGCATCCCCTCTGTTTCCCGCGCGGAACGCTGCCCTCAGCGGGGGCGGAGGCGGGATGTGAGGGTTCCGGGCCCCGACGGGACGGCGGGTGTGAGGAGGCCGACGCGGCGGCAACCTCAACAAACGCTCATCTTGATGGACGCACCATCTATCGCGTCCATAGGCTCACGACCATGCCCGACATCTCCCTGACCACGGTCGTTCTGCTCTGTCTGGCCGCCCTAGCCGCCGGCTGGATCGACGCGGTGGTCGGCGGCGGCGGACTGCTCCTCCTGCCGGCCCTGCTGCTCGGCCTGCCCGCCGGCACCCCGGCCGCGCACGCCCTGGGCACCAACAAGGCGGTCGCGATCGTAGGCACCACGGGCGCCGCGGTGACGTACGCCCGCAAGGCACCGGTGGACGTGAAGACCGCCGTACGCATCGGCCTGGCCGCTCTCGCCGGCTCGTCGGCCGGGGCCTTCTTCGCCGCCGGGATGAGCACCGAGGTGCTCAAACCGGTCATCATGGTGGTGCTGCTCGCGGTGGCCGCGTTCGTCATCCTGCGCCCCGCCTTCGGCACGGCCCCCGCGACCGGCCCGGTCACCCGCCGCCGGAGAGTCGCCGCGATCGGCCTGGCCGGCCTCGGCATCGGCTTCTACGACGGTCTCATCGGCCCCGGCACCGGTACGTTCCTCGTCCTGGCGCTCACCGCCCTGCTCCACCTCGACCTGGTCACCGCCTCCGCCACCGCCAAGATCGTCAACTGTTGCACCAACGCCGGCGCCCTCGCCATGTTCGCCTGGCAGGACGCGGTGCTGTGGCAGCTGGCGGCGCTGATGGCGGTGTTCAACCTGGCGGGCGGCACGCTCGGCGCCCACACGGCCCTGAAAAAGGGCAGCGGCTTCGTCCGCGTCGTCCTGCTGACGGTCGTCTTCGCGCTGGTGGCGAACCTGGCGTACGAGCAGTGGCTGGCGTAGGCGCGGGGCGGGCCCGGATTCGGACCCGGACGCGGACCCGGTGGGTGGACCATGAGCAGGTGCGTGGACGATGTCCGTCGGCACGGATCTCCCTGTGCCGGAACGGAGGGGGACACGATGATTCCCCGGGTCGGCGACGAAGTGGTCGTCTCCTGCGAGCCGGCGAAGGCCGAAGTCGTACGCGTCGACGCGCGGTACATCGTGGTGAAGTGGCCGTGGGGAGCGATCGACGACTCCTCGAATCTCCGGTGGGACGGAACGAGCGCCCTGCCGTACGGCGAGCCGCACCGGGAATGGGTTCCCTACCGGATCGAGCCCGCGCCGTCCGGGCTCCGGGCGGGAGACAGCTGCACGGTGTCCATTCCGCCGACCCGTCTCCACGTCGGGCATTACGAGGAATACGACCCTCCACGAAATCTCGGCTGGTCCCCGGCGCCCACCGCGGGAATCCACGTACTCCCCCCGGAGAACCCGGACGACGAGGAGGCGGGGTGCATGCTGTATCTCGGCGGTGCCGAACCCACCCGCCTGGAGCCGGTCGAGGACTGAGCCGCCGGCGGTGTGCGGCCGCCCGGAACGGTGGTACGCCCGGAACGGTGGGTCCGGCCCTCGACGGTGATCCGCCCGGTTCGGCCGGCTCATCGGCTGCCCGTCAGATGGGCGTAGACCACGACGTTGCCCCGGTAGCCGGTGGTCGGCGAGTAGCCGCCGCCGCAGGTGATGACCCGCAGCTCGGGGCGTGACGCCGGGCCGTACACCTTCTTGTCGGGGAAGTCCCGCGCGTCGTACACCTCGACCGCGTCCACCGTGAACACGGCGACCCGGCCGTCGCGCCGGTCCACCTCGATGGTGCTGCCCTTGCGCACCGCGCCGAGGGAGTAGAAGACGGCCGGACCGTCGGCGTTGTCGACATGGCCCGCGATGATCGCGGTGCCCCGCTCGCCGGGAGTGGTGCCGGCCTCGTACCAGCCGGCGAGGTTCTTGACGTCGGCGGGCGGCACGTCGAGGCTGCCGGTCGGCGTCAGGGCGAGGCCCGTCAGGGGCGCGTCCACGTCGATCGCGGGGATGCGGACGCGGTCGGGCGGGGAGGGTGGCAGCGCGGGGGCCGAGGACCCCGCGCTGCGGTCGTCGGCGCCGGTGTGCGCCTGTGCGGCGGACGGCTGCGGCGGGGCATGCGGCACGGTCCCGTCGCGCAGCAGCCACATCCCCGCGCACAGGGCACACACCGTGACGGCGGCTATCGCTGCGTTGCCCGGGCCCCCCGGCCGGCGGCGGAACCTGCGGCGCATCTCGGACTGGACCTCATCTCGGATCGGCCCCGTTCCCCCTCCGGGCCGCGAGGGGCGTCGGACCCGGAGGAGGAGGGGCATGCGGTACCGGCGGGGACGGGCAGCGGAGGGCGCCCGTCAGATCCCGTCGCCTCTCGCCCGGCGATGCAGGAGCCAGGTACCGCCCGCGGCGGCGACGGCGAGAGCCGTCACACCGGCCGCGGTCTGCACGGGGTCGGGGCCCAGCGCGCCCCCGACCCCCGTCTTCACACCTCCCCGGGGATGCACGTGCTGTGCTTCGGGCGTCAGTGTGACCATGAGGTCACCTGCCACCCGCCGGCCGCTCCCGGCGCACGCCGCGACGATCTCGTACGTCCCCGGCTGCGCGCTCGGCGGTACCTGGAACTGACCGATCGCGTCCCGCTCGTGTGCGCTCGGGGTCAGCGTGAACCGGCCGGCGCCCACGGCGGAGGCGTCCCCGGCCGCCGTTCCCTCGTCGCCGCACGCCGACGTGTTCACCGTGACCTGCGCGCCCGGCGCGACCGACGACGGGTACACCTCCAGGCTCCCGGCCGACGGTCCGCGGGACTCCGCGGCGTGGGCGGGCGGCGCGGCGAGCAGCCCCGCGGTGGCCACGGCGAGCGCGGCGCCGGTCAGACCGGTGACGCCGGTCAGCAGCCGGGCGGTACGTCGCATCGATGCTCCCTCGAGCTCACGGAGGGGACCCGGCCCGCGGCACCCCCATGTGCCGCCGTCGGACGCGTCCCTGCCTTTCCGAGGTAAGTGCCACCGGGCCGCCGCCGCTCCCTGAGGAAGCGTCAGAGGGCGGGCTGAACGGGTGTCAGACACACCCGTACGGCGGCAGTCCTCGCCGCGTTCCAGCAGGTCACGGGGGCCGTGCCGAACCGGTCAGGGAGAAGCACCCGAAGGGGGCCCGGCGCGGGGGTGAACGGGTGACCGGGACAGGTGCGGCGCGGGCGGCCAGGGTCGTGGGGCGTCCCTGAGGCGTCCGGCCGACGCCTCGGCCGAGGGGGTGCGTCCGGCCGTCAGCCCCGCCACTCCCCGCCCTCGACCGGTTGTCCCCCTGTCCGCAGACGCGCGGCGACGGCGGGTGCGGCGACGTACACCCAGGCTCGTACCGCCACTCCGTCCGCCTCCCGGACGACATGCCTCACCACCCGCTCGTACAGGTTGCGCGGACCGCCCGGTACGTACTCCTCCAGCCGGTCCAGCTCCGCGAGCAGCCCCGGATACGCCTCCGGCAGCGCGGTCACCAGCTCCCCGCTCACCACCGCGCCCGGTATCTCGACGGCGTACGGGTATCCGGGCCCCTCGTACAGCACCGCTCCCCGGAGCCGGCCGGGCTGCACGCTCAAGGTGCGGCCGCGCAGGAACAGGTCGTGGTTGCGCGCACCGGGGCGGAGCGTGCCGTAGACGAAGAAGGGAAGGATCACTGATCACCTGGGAGGACGGTCGGTGGAGCTCCGGCGCGCGCAAGCGCCGCGGGGCCTTGCGAGACGATTCCCGCCTCTCGCACGAAGGCTATTCGGGCCGTCCGGCCCGCACGGTTTCCACGCGTACCGCGCATGCCTTGAACTCCGGCATCCGGGAGGTCGGATCGAGGGCCGGGTTGGTGAGGGTGTTGGCGCGGCCCGCGCCCGCCCAGTGGAACGGCATGAACACCGTGTCGGGACGGATCGCGGTGGTGATCCGTGCCGGCGCCACCGCCCGCCCGCGCCGGGAGACCACGGTCACCGGGTCGCCCTCGGCCGCGCCGAGCCGCTCCGCCAGCCGGGGGTGCAGCTCCACGAACGGGCCGGGCGCGGCGGCGTTCAGCTCGTCGACGCGCCGGGTCTGGGCCCCGGACTGGTACTGCGCCACGACCCGTCCGGTGGTCAGCAGCACGGGGTACTCGTCGTCGGGCTCCTCGGCGATCGCCCGGTGCGAGACCGGTACGAACCGGGCCCGCCCGTCCTCGGTGGCGAACCGGTCGAGGAAGAGGCGCGGGGTGCCGGGGTGGACGCCGGCAGCGGTGCCGGCGCCGTGGTTGCCGGCCCGTGCCGGGTTGCCGGCCCGTGCCGGGTTGCCGGCCCGTGCCGGGTCGTCGGCCAGGGGGCCGGTCGCGGTGACCCCGGCGCCGGCGGCTGCCGGGGGAGCGGCTCCGGTGCGGGTACCGGTGTCGGCGGTGGTGGTGTTGGCCCCGGCCTTGGTCTCGGCCTCGGTGTCGGGACCGGCTTCGGCCTCGGTGCCGGTGCCAGTGCCGGTGCCGGTCCCGGCCTTCGTCCCGGTCCGGCTCAAGGCCTTGGTCCCGGTCCGGCTCCCGGCTTCGGTCCGGGTCCCGGCTTCGGCCCCGGCCTCGGTCCCGGCCTCGGTCCCGGCCTCGGTCCCGGTCCCGGTGTCGGTACCGGCCTGGGTGTCGGTCCCGGCCTCGGTCCCGGTCCCGGTGTCGGTACCGGCCTGGGTGTCGGCCTCGGTCCCGGTCCCGACCCCGGTCCCGACCCCGGTCCCGGCCCCGGCCCCGGGCCCTGGCGGGTCGTCCGCCGGCGCCGGGCACGGCCAGAAGACGCCGTTCTCCTCGGCCAGCCTCCGGTAGGTGATCCCGGAGTAGTCCGCGGGGCCGCCCGCGCTCGCCCGGCGCAGTTCCTCGAAGACCTCCTCGGGATCGGTCGGGAAGCCCCTCTCCAGGTTCCGCTCCCCGCCCAGCCGCGCGGCGAGCCCGTGCAAGACCTCCAGGTCGGTGCGGACGCCCTCCGGCGGTGTGATCGCGCGGCGGCGCAGCAGCACCCGCCCCTCCAGGTTCGTCGTCGTCCCCGTCTCCTCCGCCCACTGTGTCACCGGCAGGACGACATCGGCGAGCTCGGCCGTCTCCGACAGCACCACGTCGCACACGGCCAGGAAGTCCAGCGAGCGGATCCGCTCCTCGACGTGCGCGGCACGGGGCGCCGACACCACCGGGTTGGACCCCATCAGCAGCAGCGAGCGGATGTCCGAACCGAGCGCGTCCAGCAGCTCGTACGCGCTGCGCCCCGGCCCGGGCAGTGAGTCGGGGTCCACGCCCCACACCTCGGCCACGTGCGCCCGCGCCGCCGGGTCGGTCAGCTTGCGGTAGCCCGGCAACTGGTCGGCCTTCTGACCGTGTTCGCGCCCTCCCTGTCCGTTGCCCTGCCCCGTGAGGCACCCGTACCCGGACAGCGGCCTCCCCGCCCGCCCCGTCGCCAGGCACAGGTTGATCCACGCCCCCACCGTGTCGGTGCCCTTGGACTGCTGCTCGGGCCCGCGCGCGGTCAGCACCATGGCCGCCTCCGGCTCACAGAACAGGCGGACCGCTTCCCGCAGTTCGGGCACGGACACGCCCGTGATCCGCTCCACGTACTCCGGCCAGTGGGCCATCGCGGCCGCCCGGGTCTCCTCCCAGCCGACGGTGCGCTCCCGGACGTACGCCTCGTCGGTGCGTCCCTCGGCGACGACGAGATGCAGCAGACCCAGCGCCAGCGCGAGATCCGTGCCGGGGCGTGGTGCCAGATGCAGATCGGCGTGCTCGGCGGTCTTCGTGCGGCGCGGGTCGACGACGATCAGTGTGCCGCCGTTCTCCTTCAGCTCGGTCACGTACCGCAGGAACGGAGGCATGGTCTCCGCCGGGTTCGACCCGACAAGGATCACGCAGCCGGTCCTCGGGATGTCCTCCAGCGGGAACGGCAGCCCGCGGTCGAGCCCGAATGCCCTGCCTCCCGCGGCGGCCGCCGAGGACATGCAGAACCGCCCGTTGTAGTCGATCTGGGAGGTCCCCAGCACCACCCGGGCGAACTTCCCGAGCGAGTACGCCTTCTCGTTGGTCAGCCCGCCCCCGCCGAAGACCCCGACCGCGTCCGCCCCGTACTCCGCACGCGTCCGCCCGAGCCCCTCGGCGACCCGCTCCAGCGCCTCCTCCCACGAGGCCGGCACCAGTGCGCCCCCCTCGGACCGTACGAGCGGTGAGGTCAGCCGCACGCCCGACGACAGCACCGCCGGCGCCGTACGCCCCTTCCCGCACAGCGCCCCCCGGTTCACCGGGAAGTCCGCGCGCTCACTCACCTCGACGGTGCTCCCGTCCGGGGACGGCGTCAGATTCATCCCGCACTGCAGCGCGCAGTAGGGGCAGTGCGTGGGCGTCACGGTGTCTCGCATACGACCAGGCTGCGTCCCCGGTGTTACGCACCGCACCGGCCCCTGTTACACACCCGGAACGGCGACCTCCCCGCCGCCGGGGGCCCACGGTGAGGCGGTGGTCGGCTCCCCGCTCGGACGCCGACGATCCGGACGCGGTCACCGCACGGGCGGGACATGTCGTCCGTGTCGGAGGTCAGCGTGACCACCGGCCCCGGTTGGCGCAGTGCCATCTCGGCCACCGTGGCGCCGATCGCGTACTTGTGTCCGTGCGGACCGGCGGCCTTGAGCAGCGCCGCCGGCGCCTTCGCTGCCCGCTCGGTCACCGGCTCGACCTTGACGCGGGACAGTGCCCACCGCAGCCGGGCCGTGCTCACCTGTGCGTGGCTGACACCGTGATGCGCGTCGTATCCGCCATGCAGCGAGCATGCCGCAGTATGCGGCCCGTCAGTCCGGCGTTCCCGGGTCGCGGGCCTCCGTCAGCGCCCGCTCCACCCCCGGCTCCTCGGGGCCGAGGAAGTGGGGGTCGGGCCGGAACACCGCGTCCGTCGCCGCCTTTCCCGCCGCGAGGACCTCCCGGGCACCCCCGTAGTACCAGGTGGCGTCGTGCGGCTCGTCGACACCGACTCCGTACGAGGAGACCCCGGCCGTCTCGCACAGGGCCACCGCCCGCCGGATGTGGAAGCCCTGGCTGATCAGCACCGCGCGGTCCACCCCGAAGACCTTCTTCGCGCGGACGCAGGAGTCCCAGGTGTCGAAGCCCGCGTAGTCGCTGACGATCCGGGTCCCGGGCACGCCGTGCCGGGTCAGGTACGTGCGCATCGCGTCCGGCTCGTCGTAGTCCTCGCGGCTGTTGTCGCCGGTGACCAGCACCACCTCGACGCGCCCCGCGCGGTACAGCTCCGCCGCCGCGTCGAGCCGGTGCGCGAGATACGGAGACGGCTCCCCGTCCCACAGTCCCGCGCCGAAGACCACGGCGACCTCGGTGCGCGGTACGTCGGCCGTGGTGCGCAGCCTGCCGTCCGTCGTCAGGCGCAGCCAGGTGGCCGGCAGCAGCGCCAGCACGCACGCCGCCACCACCACCCGCACCAGCCGCCGCTGCCCCGCGCGGGTACGCGGCAGACGCGGACGGCGGACTTCGAAACGGCGCATCGGACGGGCCCCTCCCGGTCGCTCCCCGACCCGGAGAGACGCCCCGCAGCGCCCACCGGTTCACCTCACCCCTGTGACCAGCTTCACGCCGCCGCACGAAACCACAGGTCGAACAGCTTCACACCCGCCGCCGTCCACATGGTGAACCGCCGGAAAACGCTCGTCACACCCGCGCAACGGGACGGCAACGTCCCCCGGTGACGATCGACGCATGACGGCGTACACCACGCATCACCGCAACGCCCGGCCCGCCCTCGTCGTCGTGGCCCACGGCAGCCGCGACCCGCGGGCGCTGAGCACCGTACGGCAGCTCCTGGACGGGGTTCGCGCACTGCGCCCCGCCCTGCCCGTGCACCTGGGTCACATCGAGCTGAACGCGCCGCTGCTCCCCGACACCCTCGCCGGGCTGGACGCGTGCGGCACCCGGGCGGCCGTTCTCGTACCGCTGCTGCTCAGCCGGGGCTACCACGTCAAGCGGGACATCCCCGGGATGGCCGCCGCGGCACGGCTGCACGCGCGCGTGGCCGCACCCCTCGGCCCGCACCCCCTGCTGGTGGACGCCCTGCACGCACGCCTCACCGAGGCCGGCTGGCGCACCCCGGCCGACGAAGCGGCCCGCCGCGCGAGCGGCGTCGTCCTGGCCGCCGCCGGATCCCGCGACCCCGAGGCGGGGGCCGACACCGGCCGCACTGCGCGGCTGCTCGCCGAACGCCTGGGCGTCCCCGTCGTCCCCGCCTACGCCTCCGCCGCCGCACCCGCCGTCCCCGACGCCCTGCGCGCCCTCGCCGCCCGCGGCCGGACCCGCGTCGCCGTCGCCTCCTACTTCACGGCCCCCGGCCGCTTCGCCACGGAGTCCGCGGCGGTGGCCCCGTGGATCGCCTCCGCCCCCCTGGGCACCCACCCCGCCATGGCCCACCTCCTCCTCCACCGCTACGACCAGGCCGTGAGAACTCCGTCCACCACCGTGGAACTGGCCCAGGCTTCCTGAGAGCGCGGGGACACCTGCCGAGGGGCGCGGGGCTGTATCGACGCGGCCCCCGCCGCGTGGGCGCGAAGGGGGTCCGGGGCGGTGCGCCTTCTTAAGGGTGGGTAGGCCTGACGTGCGAAAACGAGAGTTTCAGGCTCAGTTTCGAGCCCTGGCAGAGTTCACGGAGTCGTGACCCCGGTAACGACTGGCTGCGATGTCGACCTCTTACGGCAATCGCATGCCCGCATGCCTGAGAAAGGTCAACAGGTCTGCGTCAGAGACTCCGCCGACCCCTTGGGGCCGCTGGTTACTCAGGGCCGAGAGCGGGACGGGTTCGCGGTTCAGGGCACGCGTCGCGTCGAGGTTCAGCGCGGCGGGGAACTCCCACAGGAACCCGTCGGGGTCGTTGTCGATGTCGTACGGTTCGCGCTCCACTTCGGCCATGGCAGCGACCTTGCCAAGGGGGAGCTTGAAGTACACCCAGAGGCGATCACCAGGCTCGATGTGACGCTTCGCTCTGAGTCCCCAGAACGACGTGCGGCCTGCCTCGGCGTATTTCAGGTAGCGGTCCGGCGTGGGCAGTTCCCCGTCCCTGTCCGTCGTCTTCGGGTCCACTGGGTACAACCATTCCCGCATCGTGTCGCCGTCCTCTCCCGCGCGGTTCTGTGCGCCCATTGAACCGTGCTGATGGCGCGAGTTGGCCCCCTCTGCACACTGCGTCGCGGAGGGGGCGCTCTCCGCCCTGGCCGGGGGTGTCAGGACGGAGGTCTGGCGTTGCTGCCCTTGCGCCTCGCAGCGCCCCGGAGCGGCAGCCATCGGGGGTGTTGCTGCGCGCTCGGGCGCGCTGGGTGCGCCCGGCGTAGGGGTTGCCGGGGGCAGGGGTCACGGCCCCGACGCATGCCGCACCGCACGACCATGGTCCCCCGCTGTCACACCACCCCCGTACTGTCGGGGCATGGAAGGCACACCCCCCACCGCATACGACCCGACGTCAGTCGCCCGCTGGGCCCCCGAACCCGACAAACGCCCCGGCCGCACCGCCTTCCAACGCGACCGCGCCCGCGTCCTGCACTCCGCCGCCCTCCGCCGCCTCGCGGGAAAGACGCAGGTCGTCGCCCCGGGCGAGCACAACCAGATGTGGGACGCCAGCCCCCGCACCCGCCTCACGCACTCCCTCGAATGCGCACAGGTCGGCCGTGAGCTCGGCCTCGCCCTCGGCTGCGACCCCGACCTCGTCGAGGCCGCCTGTCTCTCCCACGACCTGGGGCACCCGCCCTTCGGGCACAACGGCGAACAGGCGCTGAACGAGTTCGCGGAGGACTGCGGAGGCTTCGAGGGCAACGCCCAGTCGCTGCGCCTGCTCACCCGTATCGAACCCAAGCGGTTCACCCCCGAAGGTTCCGTCGGCCTCAACCTCACCCGCGCCACCCTCGACGCCGCCACCAAGTACCCCTGGCCCCGCGGCGCCCACCCCGCCGACCCGGCCTCACCGAAGTTCGGGGTCTACGAGGACGACCGGCCCGTCTTCGACTGGGTCCGCGAGGAGGCCCCCGGCACCCGTATCTGCTTCGAGGCCCAGGTCATGGACTGGTCCGACGATGTGGCCTACTCGGTGCACGACGTGGAGGACGGCCTGCACGCCGGCCACATCGACCCCAACTGTCTGCACGCGGACCCCGAACGCCGGGCGGTCTTCGCCGTCGCCGTGGGCCGCTACGTCCCCGCGGACACCGACCCCGCCGAACTGGCGGAGGCCCTCGACCGCCTCCTCGACCAGGAGTGGTGGCCGCACGGCTACGACGGCACCGCCGTCGCCCAGGCCCGCCTCAAGGACGCCACCAGCCAGCTCATCGGCCGCTTCTGCCTCGCCGCCGAGGGCGCCACCCGGCAGGCCTTCGGCAGCGGGCGTCTCACCCGGTACGGGGCCGAGCTGGTCGTACCGCGCAGCACCCGCATGGAGTGCGCGGTCCTCAAGGCGGTCGCCGACCGGTACGTCATGCAGCGCGCCGAGCAGGAACTGCTCCGCGCCGACCAGCGCATCGTCGTGGCCGAACTGGCCGAGGCGCTCACCGCCCGCGCCCCCGACGGCCTGGACCCGCAGTTCCGCAGCCTGTTCGACCGGGCCCCGGACGACCGCGCCCGCAAGCGGGTGATCGTCGATCAGATCGCGTCCCTCACGGACGCCTCGGCCCGCTCGCTCCACGCCCGGCTCAGGGGGCAGACATGAGCGGACCGGCCCGAGCGGACCGACCCGAGCGGACCGGCCCGAGCGAACCGGCCCGAGCGGATCAGGCGTGACCCGCATGGCCTGATCGGCCCAGTCCCCCTTACGGCATCATTCTGCGTGCGGGACTCTCAGGTGGCGACACCCTTACGAGGAGGCATCACGTGGTCGACGCGGATCAGACATTCGTCATCGTCGGAGGCGGACTGGCCGGCGCCAAGGCGGCCGAGACGCTGAGAACGGAGGGCTTCACCGGCCGCGTGATACTGATCTGCGACGAACGCGACCACCCCTACGAGCGTCCGCCCCTGTCCAAGGGCTACCTCCTCGGCAAGGAGGAGCGCGACAGCGTCTTCGTGCACGAGCCCGCCTGGTACGCGCGCCACGACATCGAGCTGCACCTCGGCCAGACCGTCGACGCGATCGACCGCGCCGCGAAGACCGTCCGCTTCGGCGACGACGGCACCACCGTCCGTTACGACAAGCTGCTGCTCGCCACCGGTGCCGAGCCGCGCCGCCTGGACATCCCGGGCACGGACCTCGCGGGCGTCCACCACCTGCGGCGCCTCGCCCACTCCGAGCGACTCAAGGGCGTGCTCGCCTCCCTCGGCCGGGACAACGGCCATCTGGTGATCGCCGGCGCCGGCTGGATCGGCCTGGAGACCGCGGCGGCGGCGCGGCAGTACGGCGCGGAGGTCACCGTCGTCCACCGGGGGCAGACACCGCTGCACTCGGTCCTCGGCCCCGAGCTCGGCACGCTCTTCGCCGACCTGCACCGCGACCACGGGGTGCGCTTCCACTTCGGTGCCACGCTCACCGGAATCACCGGCCAGGACGGCATGGTCCTCGCCGCCCGCACCGACGACGGCGAGGAGCACCCCGCGCACGCCGTCCTCGCGGCGATCGGCGCGGCCCCGCGGACCTCCCTCGCGGAGGCGGCGGGCCTGGAACTCGCCGACCGCGCGGCCGGCGGCGGCGTCCTCGTCGACGAACGGCTGCGCACGTCGGATCCCGACGTCTACGCGGCCGGCGACGTCGCGTCCTTCCCGCACGGCCTCTTCGGCACGCGGCTGCGGGTGGAGCACTGGGCCAACGCGCTGAACGGCGGCCCGGCGGCCGCACGCTCGATGCTGGGGAGGGACGGGATCTACGACCGCGTTCCCTACTTCTTCACCGACCAGTACGACCTGGGGATGGAGTACTCCGGGTGGGCGCCGCCGGGGTCGTACGACCAGGTCGTCATCCGGGGTGATGCGGGGAAGCGGGAGTTCATCGCGTTCTGGGTGAAGGAGGGGCGCGTCCTCGCGGGGATGAACGTGAACGTGTGGGATGTCACGGATCCGATCCAGGCGTTGATCCGGTCGCGGAACGCGGTGGACACGGAGGCGTTGGCGGACCCGCGTGTGCCGTTGGAGGGCCTTGTCGCCTAGGCGTCCGCCCGGTTCCGCCGATCGCGAGTGCCGCGCCGTCCGGGCTGGTCGCGCCCACGCGGCCTGGCCGCACACGTCACGGTCCCGCGCCCCCTCGAGGGCGTCGCCCGCCCCGGAGATGTCACAGCGGCCCCGTAGAATTCACGCGTGGCTGGGCGGATCAATGACGAGGACGTGAAGGCGGTTCGGGACGCGGTCCCGATCGACGCCGTGGTGTCCGAGTATCTCCAGCTGAAAGGCGCGGGCGGCGGAAACCTCAAGGGTCTCTGCCCCTTCCACGACGAGAAGTCGCCGTCCTTCCAGGTCAGCCCGAGCAAGGGACTCTTCCACTGCTTCGGCTGCCAGGAGGGCGGCGACACCATCACGTTCGTGATGAAGATCGACCACCTCTCCTTCTCGGAAGCGGTCGAGCGCCTCGCCGGACAGGCCGGCATCACCCTGCGCTACGAGGAGGGCGGGTACAACCCCACCCACCAGCGCGGCGAGCGCATCCGCCTGGTCGAGGCCCACAAGATCGCCGCCGAGTGGTACGCGGAACAGCTCGCGACCTCCCCCGAGGCGGACACCGGCCGGATCTTCCTCGCCGACCGCGGCTTCGACCAGGCCGCCGCCCTGCACTTCGGCGTCGGCTACAGCCCCCAGGGCTGGGACCACCTCACCCGCTTCCTGCGCGGCAAGGGCTTCAGCGACAAGGAGCTCATCCTCTCCGGCCTCGCCCAGGAGGGCCGCCGCGGCCCCATCGACCGCTTCCGCGGCCGCCTGATGTGGCCCATCCGGGACATCGGCGGCGAGGTCGTCGGCTTCGGCGCCCGCAAGCTCTACGAGGCGGACAACGGCCCGAAGTACCTGAACACCCCGGACACCGCCATCTACCGGAAGTCCCAGGTCCTCTACGGCATCGACCTGGCGAAGAAGGACATCGCGAAGGCGTCCCGCGCGGTCGTCGTCGAGGGCTACACCGACGTCATGGCCTGCCACCTCGCGGGCGTCACGACCGCCATCGCCACCTGCGGCACCGCCTTCGGCGGCGACCACATCAAGATCCTGCGCCGGCTCCTCATGGACAACGGCAGCGCGCGGGTGATCTTCACCTTCGACGGCGACGCGGCCGGCCAGAAGGCCGCCCTGCGCGCCTTCGAGGACGACCAGAAGTTCGCCGCCGAGACCTACATCGCCATCGCCCCCGACGGCATGGACCCCTGCGACCTGCGCCTCGCCAAGGGTGACGAGGCCGTCGCCGACCTGGCCGAACCCCGCACCCCGCTCTTCGAGTTCGCCCTCCGCCAGGTCGTCCGCCGCTACGACCTGGACACCCCGGCCGGCCGCGCCGGCGCCCTCGACGAGGCCGCCCCGATCGTCGCGCGCATCAAGAACAGCGGCGCCCAGCACGAGGTCGCCGTCGAACTCGCCGGGATGCTCGGCATCCTCGACACCCAGTTCGTCGTCAAACGGGTCGCCCAGCTGGCCCGCTGGGCCCGCGACCGCGGCGGCAGGGGCCCCGCCCCCGACCGGCAGCAGCGCGGCGGTGGCCCGCAGCAGTACGCGCCGGACCGGGCCACCCCACGCGGCCCCGCCCTCAACCTCCGCAACCCGGTCTTCGCCACCGAACGCGAACTGCTCAAACTCGCCCTCCAGCGCCCCGAACTCGTGTCCCCGGCCTTCGACGCGTACGGCCTCGACGAGTTCACCGCCCCGCCCTACGCGGCCGTACGCCAGGCGATCCTGGACGCGGGCGGTGCCGAGTACGGCGTCCGGGACGGGCAGGAGTACCTGATCCGGGTGCGCGACGCCGCCCCCGACGACACCGTCCGCGCCATGGTCACCGAACTCGCCGTCGAAGCGATCATGCTGCACCGGGGCGTCAAGGAGGTCGACGAGACCTACGCGGGCGCCCAGCTGGTCACCGTCCGCCGCCGTGCCGTCGAGCGCCGTATCCGCGACATCACCGGCCGCCTCACCCGCCTCGGCGGTCACGGCGACCCGGCGGAACTGACCTCGGTCCAGAACGAGCTGTGGATCCTCCAGCAGTACGACCAGGCACTGCGGGAGCACGGGGCGGCGGCGCTGTGAGGCCGGCCGGGGCGCCACCACCCCGGCCCCTGTAACCACCCGGTCACGCACCGGACGCAAAAAGTCACCGCACGCCCCTCGTGGGGACGATGTGTCGTACCCCACACTGGACCAGGTGCCTGAGTCCTCGGAGCGCGGCCGATCCGTCGTCGACGGGTCCCGGACATCCGCGGTTCCGCTCATCGCGTACGGGACGGACAGCGGCGAGGCCGCCGACTCCGCCCCCGAAGTACCGCTGCCCCACCCCCTGGCAGCGATCATCCTGGAGGTCGCCCCCGTGCAGACCCAGACCCTCACCCAGCCCGACGCCGACGTCCTCGTCGCCGGGTCCGCGTTGGGCCGCGTCGCGCACCACCCCGAGACCCCGCCCGAACCGGCCGGCCCCCCGGCCGGGGCTCCGGCGCCGGCCGAACCGCCCGTCGAGCACGCGGAGCCCACGGAGCACGCGGAGCCCGCAGAGCACGTAGAGCCCGCGGAGCACGTAGAGCACGTAGAGCCCGCGGAGCACGTAGAGCCCGCGGAGCACGTAGAGCACGCAGAGCCGCCCGCGCCCGTCCGCCCCGAGACCGGCAGCCCCTCCTCGGACCTGTTCCGTCAGTATCTGCGCGAGATCGGCCGCATCCCGCTGCTCAACGCCGCCGAGGAGGTCGAACTCGCGCGCCGTGTCGAAGCGGGGCTCTTCGCCGAGGAGAAGCTGCGCCGCACCCCCGACCTGGACAGCCGGCTCGCCCTCGACCTGGACCGGCTCGTCGTCATGGGCCGGATGGCCAAGCGGCAGCTGATCGAGGCGAACCTGCGGCTCGTCGTCTCCGTCGCCAAGCGGTACGTGGGCCGGGGACTGACCATGCTGGACCTGGTCCAGGAGGGCAACCTCGGGCTGATCCGGGCGGTGGAGAAGTTCGACTACGCACGCGGCTACAAGTTCTCCACGTACGCCACGTGGTGGATCCGCCAGGCCATGTCCCGGGCGCTGGCCGACCAGGCCCGCACGATCCGCGTGCCCGTCCACGTGGTCGAGCTCATCAACCGCGTGGTGCGGGTTCAGCGGCGCATGCTCCAGGAGCGCGGGTACGAACCGACGCCGGGCGAGGTCGCCGCGCACCTCGACCTGCCGCCCGAGCGGGTCGGCGAGGTGTTGCGGCTCGCGCAGGAACCGGTGTCGTTGCACGCGCCGGTGGGCGAAGAGGACGACGTCGCGCTCGGTGATCTCATCGAGGACGGGGATGCGGCGAGTCCCGTCGAGTCGGCGGCTTTTCTGCTGCTGCGGGAGCACCTGGAAGCGGTGCTGTCCACGCTGGGCGAGCGGGAGCGGAAGGTCGTGCAGCTGCGCTACGGGCTGATCGACGGGCGTCCGCGCACCCTGGAGGAGATCGGCCGCATCTTCGGCGTGACGCGGGAACGGATACGGCAGATCGAGTCCAAGACCCTCAACAAGCTCCGCGACCACGCCTTCGCCGACCAACTCCGCGGCTACCTGGACTGAGGGGCACCCCGGCGTCCCGCGCCCTCGAACTGGCCTTCTACGTAGGGGTTATACGCCGTTTCGCTGACGCCGCACCCGTCGTGTTCTGACACCGTCTCCCAGAGATGACCTTGGTACGGACGTGCCGGGGACGGATGTCTGAGGAGCGAGAATGCGCGTGGACGGATGGCGGCGGTTCCCGGCGGTCGTGGCGATGCTGGCGACGGCGGCCCTGCTGGCCGGCTGTGGAGGCGGCGACGAGGAGTCCCGGGACGGCGGGAACGGTGCCGCGGCCGAGAGCTCGGGGAAGGGAACGGGGAAGGCGGGCGGCGGCCCGCTGGACGCGGCCGGTCTGGAGAGCGCGGCGATCACGGAAGCCGAGCTGCCCGACTACACCTTCACCGTTTTCAAACAGGGCACCGTCCTCGGCAGCAAGGGCACACCGGCCGACCCGGCGCTCTGCCAGCCCATCGAGGACATCCGGCTGCGCTCCCCGGAACCGGAACCGGCCGCTGCGGCGGCCCGCTCCGTCCATCCGAAGACGGACACACAGGCCACCGAGATCACGCTGTACGCCTACGACAAGACGGCCGGTGCCGAGGAACTCCTCACCCGCGTCCGCGAGGCGGCGAAGAACTGCCCCGCCGGCTACGAGGACGACACCGGCCTGAACCCGACCGTCACCGCACTCGCCGACCCCGACCCCGGCCCCGGCGACGAGGCGGTCGCCTACAAGCGGGAGCTGTCCGGCACGGCGCACTGGTACCGGGTGGTGCGCAGCGGCTCCAACGTCGCCGTCTTCGGCTGGAAGAGCCTGGTCGCGCACAAGAACGCGGGCGAGGCCCCGGACGAGGTGATCACCGCCCAGATGAAGAAGCTGACGGAGACGGCGGGCACGGGCTGAGCCGGGCGGCGCCCGGGAAGCCGTGACGTCTCAGGGCCTCGGTACCCCTGCTCCCCGCACGCCGGACGGGCCGGCCCGGCCCGTCCGGCGCGTGAGGACGGCTCAGTCGACCTCCGCCACCGCCTCCGCGAACTGCGCCTTGTACAGGCGGGCGTAGGCACCGTCCGCCGCCGGCAGCTCACCGTGCGCGCCCTGTTCGAACTGCAGCAACACCAGCAGGGCGATGGGTCTCCGGCAGGGCCTGAGGTGGGTTCGCAGGAGTCGTATGAGCACGCCGGTTCCCTCGGGTGGTCGGCGAGGGCGTCTGGTTGCCCGTGGCCCCATCGTCGAACGCTCCACCCGCGTTGCCTCAACGGAAGCGACCGGCGCGCCCGCTACGGTCGCAGCGCCCCCGGGTGCGTCTGCTCGCGCACCGACACGAACTGCTGGCGTACCGCCTGTCCCACCGCCAACTCCTCGCCGGGGTCCAGCACCTGGGCCACCGGGCCCTGCCAGACGGGCGGGGTCCGCGGATCGAGGGTGCCCTGTGACACCCCGAGCGCCCACGCAGCCTGCCGGGCGGCGCCGGTCGCCGCGTAGTCGGCCGGTTGCGGCACCACCACCTGCGCCCCGAACAGCGAGGGTGCCGCCGCCTGCACGGCGGGCAGTTCGGCGGCCTGCCCCAGCAGGAAGACCCGCCGCACGTCCACGCCCCGGCCGCGCAGCACGTCCAGCGCGTCCGCGAGCCCGCACAGCATCCCCTCGAACGCGGCCCGTGCCAGATGCTCCGCCTTCATCGACTCACGCCGCAGCCCCGCCAGTGTCCCGGCGGTGTGCGGCAGATTGGGTGTGCGCTCACCCTCCAGGTAGGGGAGCAGCACCAGCCCGTGCGCACCCGGCGTCGACTTCATCGCCAGCTCGGACAGGCTCTCCAGATCGGGCAGCCCCAGCAGTTCCGCGGTCCCGCGCAGGGCCCGTACGGCGTTGAGGGTGGTCACGACGGGCAGGTGCATGCCGGTCGCGTCGGCCAAGGAGGTGATCATGCCGTACTGGTCGACGAGGGCCTCGGGGTGCACGGCCATCACGGACCCGGACGCGCCGAGCGACACCACGGCGTCGCCCAGCCCGATCCCGAGTCCGAACGCCGCCGCCATCGTCTCGCCCGTGCCGGCGGAGATCAGCAGCCCTTCCGGCGTCGTACCGGCCGCGTCCGACGGGCCGATCACCTCGGGCAGCATCGCCTGGTGCCCCAGGGCCATCTCCACCAGATCGGACCGGTAACCGCCGGTGGCCGCCGCCCAGTAGCCGGTGCCGGACGCGCCGCCCCGGTCGGTGGTCCGCCGCACCGGCCGACCGAGCAGCTGCCACACCAGCCAGTCGTGCGCCTGCAGCAGTACGGCGGTGCGCGCCGCGTTCTCCGGTTCGCTGCGGGCCATCCAGCGCAGCTTGGTCACCGACTGCGCGGCTCCCGGCACACAGCCCACGGCCTGTGCCCAGGCCTCCCGCCCGCCGAGTGCGTCGATCAGATCGGCCGCCGCGACCTGTGCGCGCTTGTCCCCGCCGGTCATCGCCGGCCGTACCGTGTTGCCCTGTGAGTCCAGCGGCACCAGCGCGTTCGCCTGCGCGGACACGCCGATGGCCTGCACGCCCTCCAGCAGCCCGCCGCCCGCGGCCTCGCCCAGCGACAGCAGCCAGGCCTGCGGATCGACGTCGGAGGGACGTCCGCCGCCGTCGGGACCCTGGGCCGGGTGCGGGGCGTAGCCCTGCCTGACCACGGCTCCGGTGTCCGCGTCACAGACGACGATGCGAGTGAAATCGGGCGCACTGTCCAGCCCGGCGACTATCCCCATGAGGCAATTTTGCCGCACGCTTCCCCCGGGGTGGGGGTGCGGGCGCCGTTGGAGTGACGGTGGAGCGGTACCACTAGGTGTTGCTGGTGCCCCAGTCGTCCTCCGCCGGGTGGTGGTTCGTGCGTTCGCGGAGGGCGGAGACGCGCTGGGCGACCGAGTCGGGCATGCGGTCGCCGACCTTGTGGCTCACCGCCTGGTAGGCCTTGTCGGCGAACTCGCGGCTCTGCCGGCCCGCGCTCTCCGCGGTGTTGCGGACCGCGGGGTTCTGTGTGAGCTGCTGCGCGGACCTCCTCAACTGCTCGTATCGCTCCCGCCCGGCTTTCGTGCCCAGCACGTAACCCAGGGCTGCTCCGGCGACGAACGTGAGCCGGTACTTCATGGCGGCCACCCTTCCCGTTGTTCCAGTCTGTGAAGGTCTCCGGTACGGCGACGGCGCTGGGGAGTACCGATTGGCGGAGCACCCCCCTGCTTGCGCTAATGTATGTGTCGCAGCGAGCGCGCGCCCCCTGGCGAATACCCAGGTGGATGCGTTCGATGCAACGAGGCATTCCTCCGTAGCTCAATTGGCAGAGCAGCCGGCTGTTAACCGGCAGGTTACTGGTTCGAGTCCAGTCGGGGGAGCTCGGTCCTCCGTAGCTCAATTGGCAGAGCAGCCGGCTGTTAACCGGCAGGTTACTGGTTCGAGTCCAGTCGGGGGAGCATGCTGAACGAGGACCCCGCAGGGGTCCTTTTTCATGTCCGGAGGAACCGTGCGAGGCCCGTCGCGGTCTCCATGGTCACGAGGGCCGTACGCAGCCGACCATCCGAAGCAGGAGATCGTATGAGCGGCTATGCTGCGGCAGACGGCGCGCACACATGTACGCGACACGCCGTTATGGGGCGGTAGCTCAGCCGGTTAGAGCAGCGGACTCATAATCCGTCGGCCGTGGGTTCGAGTCCCACCCGCCCCACCAGTACAGGCTCCTGACCTGCGAATCCGCTGCTCGCGCGTTCGACAGTGTGACCGCCGAAGAGTGTCGGAACTGCTCTGATCTGCACAGATGTCTCGGCTCGCGGCCCGAAGTCGCCGCGGGTGGCCTCTGCGAGTGGCGGGGAGCCTCATTCGTCGCCCTTGCGGTAAAGCACCAGGTGCTCGTGGAAGAGGACGCCGTCGCGGACGTCGCCGGTGGCGGTGAAGCCGGTGTCGTCGACGTAGTCGATGTGGTTGCCGGTGACGGTGTAGCTGCCGGTGTAGGCGCTCTGGCGGCTGCCGCGGGCTTCGTCGTAGCGGCCGTCGGGCAGGAGTTCCTGACGGATGTGTCCGTCGGCGGTCACCCACATCCCGACATACGGGTGCGGGTCGCGGGGCGTGTCGTTGAGGGTCATGGCTCCACGATCGCCCCGGCGGCCGGTGACAACCAGGCCGCCGTCTCCCCAGGTGAGGGCTTCCTGGGTGCCGCGCACCCAGCGTCGCGAGCGACGGCTCCCTTCCTGCCGGGCGGCAGCGAAGCGTGCCGTCCTGGGCTTTCCCCACGGCCTCCGCGGTCGTAGGCGCCGGGACGGATCGTGGGTGCCGGACACCTGGGATGACGGCGGCCTGGTTCCGCATCCGCCGCGCGACGAACCTGGTGGTCAGGCAGCCGCTGTAGCTGCCGGACTCTCACCTCTGACCTGAACCGGCACGCTCATGTCGCGCAGCGGGGACGGCGATGAGGCGACTCCACCTAGGAGCACGCAATGACCATCACCGACACCGGCACCGTGCGTTGGAACCCCGAGGCCCTCGACGAGATCCTCTCGGACGACGAGGGGCGGCCCATCCTGTTCACCAACGCCCGCATCCTGACGATGGACCCGCTGATCGGGACCACGACCGGCGCCGACCTCCTGTTCGTCGGCTCCCTGCTCGTGGGCGCCGGCCCGGGCATCATCACCGCCGCGGGCGACGACAACGCCATCGTCGTCGACTGCACCGGACTGACCATCGCCCCCGCCGTCGTCGACACCGTCGCGCTGGCCGGCGGCCGTGGCCACCGCGCGGAGTACGTCGCGACGCTGACTCCGGGCAACACCCCCGACTTCCTGGTGGTGCCCGACGAACTCGCTGCCGACGTGCCGAACGCGGTGGCCGTGCTCATGAATCGGCCGGAGCAGGTCCGGGCGCTCGTCGCGGCCGGCCGGCCGGTCCTGTGGTCCGGCACCGACGTCCCCGGCCGGGCCGCCGCGCCCGAGGCGGGCATTCCGGCCGCCGAGGACCTGACCGGCAGCCCGCGAGTCGGCGTCTGGACCGACAGAAACGGCTTCCTGCACCAGGAGCTCGCCGCCGACGGCCGCTACGACGAGACCCGGGGCGGGCGCCCGCACGCCTACCAGGGCCGGTACTGGATCGACGGCGACCGCATCGACTACCTGGACGACCTCGGCTTCTGGGCCTACGGAGAGTTCCGGGGCGACGAACTGCACCACGCGGGTTACGTCATGAAGCTCGGCTGATCCTGCCCCGGTCCACGCCTCCCTGGTTCCGATGCTGCACGGCACCTGGGGAAACCACGGCCCGGTTGCCGCAGCGGCACGGCCGGGGCTCGTGCTCGAGCACCTCGGCCCTCCCCCGGCGACCCAACTTCCCAGCCGTCTCCAGCGGACGGCCCATCGTCGCGGCCCTGTCCGCCGTACGGAAAGAAGACCTCTCATGAACGTCAACGACACCACCAGTGCCGCCGTGCTCGAAGAGCTCCGGCGCCGGCCCGCCGACCGGCGGCGCATCCTGTTCACCGGCGCGACCATCGTCACCATGGACCCCGACCTCGGCCCCCTCGACGGCGGCGACCTCCTCGTCGAGGGCGACACGATCACCGCCGTCGGCCGTTCCCTCGACGCCGGCGACGCGGTGGTCGTCGACGCCGCCGGCACGATCCTGACCCCCGGTTTCGTGGACACGCACCGGCACGCCTGGGAGACCCAGCTGCGCCGGATCATGCCGGACGTCGACGACCTCGGCGGCTACGTCATGGCCACCCTGGCCGGCTACGCCACCGTCTACCGGCCGGAGGACATGTACATCGGCACCAGACTGGCAGCCCTGACCGCGATCGACAGCGGCATCACGACCATGCTCGACTTCTCCCACAACTCCCGCACCCGCGAACACTCCGACGCCGCCATCGAGGCCCTCCGCGAGACCGGCATCCGCGGCGTGCACGCCTCCATGGGCCCGCACTTCGGCGACTGGGACCGGCAGTGGCCCGGTGACCTCACCCGCGTCAAGGGGCAGTACTTCAGCAGCGACGACCAGTTGCTCACGCTGCGTCTGGCGGCCCTGGCCACCGACGAGATCGCCGGACCGGCCCTCGCCTACGGCCCCGAACTCGCCCGTGTCGCCGCGGAGGTGGGCATCGGAGTGAGCGTGGACGCCGTCTTCGGCACGTCCGGCTCCGAGGCGGTGCTGCGCTGGGCCGAGGAAGGCGTCCTCGGCCCCGACGTCACCCTCATCCACTCCACCGGACTGACCTCCGAGGCATGGAAGGCGATGGGGGAAACCGGCACCACGGTCGCCCTGGCCCCCACCTCCGACGCACAGATCGGCCTGGAGACCGCCATCCCCGCCGTCGACGAGGCCCTGTCCGCCGGCATCCGCCCCGGACTGAGCATCGACGTCGAAGTCGCCCTGGCCAGCGACATGTTCACCCAGATGCGGGCCCTGCACGCCATCCAGCGGATGCGCGCGGTCAACGCCGCCTACGGCACCGGCCGGCAGCCCTCTCGCATCACCACCCACGACGTCCTCGACTTCGCCACCCTCCAGGGTGCCCGCACCAACGGCCTGGCCGCCGTCACCGGGTCACTCACTCCGGGCAAGAAGGCCGACCTGCTGGTCATCCAGGCCGAAGATCTCAACAACATGCCCCTCAACGACCCCATCGGCACGGTCGTGCTCGGCTCCGACGCCCGCAACATCAGTGCCGTCCTGATCAACGGCGAGCCCCGCAAGTGGGACGGACAGGTCCTCGACGTCGACCTGACGGCCCTGCGCGGCGAGGTGCACGCCTCACGCGAGTACGTGCTCAACACCCCCGCCGCTTGAGCGCCCGCCCCTCCCCTCCACGTCCCCCGGCCGTCCCTCCACGGCCGGGGGCACCCACCGCATCCCTCTCCGCCCACGCGTCATGGCGGGGGGGGGGGGGGGGGGGGGGGGGGGGGGGGGGAGGGTGGGGAGGGGGGGGGGGGGGGGGTGGGGGTATAGAGGCAGGGGTAGCCCCTTTCCCCCCCTCCCTCCCCCCCCCCCCCCCCCCCCGCCCTCCCCCCCCCCCCCCCCCCCCCCCCTCCCACCCCTCCTGCGGAGCACGCCCCCCCCCCCCCCCCCCCCCCCCCCCCCCCCATGACGGGACGGACCGCAGACGGCCTGGGCGGTGGGCATGATGGTGATCTCGGTGAGGCTGACGTGGCGCGGGACGGCGGCCATGAAGGCGACGGTTTCCGCGATGTCCGCGGACTGCGGACAGCCGATGTCGTGGATGAGGCGGGCCATCAGCCGGGAGGCGTCGGGTCGGTGAGGTGGCCGGGGAGTTCGGTGTCGACCACGCCGGGTTCGATGGTGGCCACGCGGACCATCTTCGGGCCGAGTCCGACGCGGAGCAGCCGGGCGGGGTGGCTGATGTACGCCTTGGTGCCGTGCCGTGCCGTGCCGTGCCGTGCCGTGCCCGGCCGGCCAGGGTGTTTCCGACCGGCCGGGCTGTTTGAGAGGGCTGCGGGTGCCCGGAGGCGAGGGCGCCCGGAGGGGTGTTCAGGCGGCGTCGTCGTGGGCGGTGGCGGCGGACTTCTCGCGCCACGGGGCGAGGTCGTCCTGCACCTGCTGGTACTTGACGTCCAGCCGTTCCAGGGTGTCGCGCCCGAGGTAGAGGTGGGTGGGCAGCTTCTCGGTGGAGGCGACCTCGACGATGAGTGCGGCGCCCTTGACGGGGTCGCCGAGCTGGGCGTGGTTGGCCTCGTCGATCCAGTCCAGCGTCACGTGCGCGGGAGTGTCGTCGTAGTCGGCGATGCGGTCCGCGGCGACCGACAGGGAGCTGGCGTCGAGAAAGTCGGTGCGGAAGACGCCCGGCTCGACGACCATCGACTGGATCCCGAACGGCGCCATCTCGGCGGAGAGCGCCTCGCTGATGCCGGCGACGGCGAACTTCGACGCGCAGTACAGGCTGACACCCGGCTCGCCCTCGAAACCGGAGCGGGAACCGATGTGCACCAGCCGGCCCGAACCCTGCTTGCGCATGATGGGCAGCACGGCGCGGGTGACGTTGATCAGACCGAAGACGTTGAGGTCGAACAGCGACCGGGCCTCCGCGTCGGTGATCTCCTCCAGCGCGCCGAGCAGGCCGCGGCCCGCGTTGTTCACCAGCACGTCGATGCCGCCGAACCGGTCCACGGCGGCCTCGACGGCCTGCGGGATGCCGTCGTTGTCCGTGACGTCCAGGGCGACCGCGACGACCTTGTCCGAGTTCTTCAGATCGTCCGGCAGGCGTTCCGGGTTCCGCACGGCGACCACGACATTGTTACCCCTTGTCAGAGCAGCGCGGGCGATTTCCGCACCGATTCCACGGGAAGCGCCGGTCACGAACCACGTAGCCATGGGGAAAACCTCTTCCGTCGTTTCCCCTGTTCGGGGATTTCCTGTTGACGTATGTGAGTGTGCCTGCCCGCTGCGGAGCCATGAAGGCCGCGCTTTTCCTGGGAGTCCCACACCCAGGAAGACGAGGCGCACCTCCGGCGAAGCACCGAAGGCCGCGCGGCGGCCACCAGTGGGGCCACGACGCCCAGCCGCAGCAGCAAACGGCTCAGCCACGGACTGCTTCCTCCGGGATCGCAGCCGCCCTCCCAGCAGATCAGACGCACGCGGAAAGGGCGGCTCACAGCGCGCACGAGGCATACCGTTGGCACCCACGGAATCATGCGCAAACGGAAAGACCGGGAAGCGGTCGAAAAGCCGCAGCCGAGGGCGCGGGAAACGTGTGACAGTGGGCTCTCGATCCACCGGAACCCGGCTGGGTATGGATGTACGGCGGACTCCCGTCCAGAATTCCGGGGTCTGGTTCAGGCGCCGCGTCCGGGATTCTGCTGGTGGGGTACCTCGGGTGCGCTGAGGGAGCCCAGCAGAGCCAGACCGTCGGCGGAGGCCGAGCCCGGCTGGGCCTGCAGGATGATGAGCTGCTGTCCCGGGACGCTGCGGATGGTGAGGGCCTCGTGCCTCAGCTCCAGGTCTCCCACGACGGAGTGGTGAATCTGCTTGACCTCATACGGCCGGACCCGGGTGTACTCACGTGCCCACAGCGAGCGGAACTCGCTGCTGCGCACCGACAGTTCACCGACCAGCTCCACAATGCGAGGATCATCCGGCGCCCTCGCGGCGGTCTGCTGAAGGTCGGCGACCGCACGATCACGGGCCCGCTCCGGGCTCCGGTAGAAGGTCCTCGCCGCGGGGTCCAGGAAGAGCATGCGCAGCACGTTGTCGTGCTGCGCGAAGTCGCGGTAGAGAGCGTCGGCCAAGGCGTTGGTGGCCAGCAGGTCCTGGGCGTGGCCGATGATGAAGGCCGGAGTCCGGGTCCAGCTCTCGATCAGTTGCCGCAGGTGCGGGCGGACCCGTTCGACCCGGGAGGGAGACTTCGCGCGGCGGGCCGTCGGCCGGGCCAGATGGAACAGTTCCCTCTTGTCCTCGTTCCCGAGACGCAGCGCGCGGGCGATGGCATCCAGCACCCTGTGCGAGGGGCCGAGTTCGCGGCCCTGCTCAAGCCGGCTGTAGTAGCTCAGGCTGACACCTGCGAGTGCCGCGACCTCGTCCCGCCGCAGGCCGGGCACCCTTCGCCGGCCCGCGCCGGACAGTCCTGCCGCGCCAGGGCTCAGGCGCTCTCTGCGGGAGCGGAGGAACTGACCCAGCCCTCCAACCGGGTCAGGGTGTGTGTTGTCGTCCATGCCGCCAAGGCTAGGCGGAGAACGCCGGGCGAAGGCCGGCCGACGGTGGGTGCGTTACACCCAGGAACACGGGCCCCGGTGTGGAAGGCACGCGGCGTACGCCGGGAGCCCGTACCGGCGCCTCGCGAGGGTGACGTCCGGGCAAGACCCGCGGCTACCCTGCGTGAAGGGCTTTCGGCTTGGCGTCATTGCGTAAAGCCCGAAGCTCCCGTCGGCTGAAAGGCATCTAGGCTTGCCGCATGAGCAATGGGACACCTTTGGGTGATTTCCTCAGAGCCCGCCGAGAAGCCCTGAAGCCACACGACGTCGGTCTTCCCGAACACGGGCGACGCCGGGTGCCAGGACTGCGCAGAGAGGAAGTCGCACTGCTCGCCGGAGTCAGCTCCGACTACTACATCAGGCTGGAACAAGGACGCGAGAACAATCCCTCGCCGCAGGTACTCGATGCCGTGGCGCAGGCACTGAAACTGGACGCGGAGGCCGCCGACCATCTCAACCGCCTCTGCCTCACCGCCTCGCAACGCCCGCGCGACCGGGGAGAGACGGACGTCAGCCGGCAGTTGTTGCGGCTGATGGACGGATGGGACCACACTCCGGCCTTCGTCGTGGGCCCGGCCCTCGACATCTTGGCGGCCAACTCCCTCGCCAGGGACCTCCACAGTGGGTTCGAGACGTTCGACAACCTCGCCCGCATGGTGTTCGTCGACCCCGCCGGGCGCGAGTTCTACCAGGAATGGGAGCGAGCCGCGCACTCCTGCGTCGCCGAGATCAGGGCCGCCTACGGACACGACCCCGAATCGGCTCGCATCGCCGAAGTCGTGGCGGAACTGACCGTTCAGAGCGAGGAGTTCGCCCGGATCTGGCAGATGCACGAGGTCAAGAGCAAGTCCCAGGAAGGCAAGCACCTCAAACACCCCGAAGCCGGAGAGCTGCACATCACCTTCACGGCGTTCACCGTCAACGGAGCCCCGAGCCAGCAGCTCGTGGTCTACCAAGCCGAACCGGCAAGCCCGACGGCCGACGCCTTCGAGCGAGGACGCTCAGCCCGGAGACGACGCCCGGCATGAAGCGGACCCGTCGACGACGCCGGTGATTCATGCCGACGGCCTGCACCAGACCGTCGGAGGCGAACCGGCTGAGGCCCGCCTCCCGGACGGCAACGACCGCGCTGGCGTTCCTGGCCACCACCAGGATCTCGCCGCCCTCAGCCGTGCTCCGCGTTGTCGTCGGACGGGTCGGTGGCGTCCGCCGGGTCGCGTTCACCCTCTGCCTGCGAGGGGGTGGTGTGCGGGATGTCGGGGGTGGTCCATTCGGCGTCGTCCCGGTCGCCCTCGGCCTGGGAGGGAGTGCGGTCGCTCATCGTGCTCCTCCTGATCGCGGGGGGTCGTGCCCGCCGGGTACCCCGCGCGGGCCGGGCTCACCGCGGCGAGCGGTGGGCCAGCGCCCGGGACAGCGCGATCCGGACCTCCTCGGGCGGGGGAGCGCCCTCCGCCTCCGTGCAGGCGGTGAGGGCCGCCGCGACGTCGCGGAGCTTGGTGTTGGACAGCTGGGACGCCTCGCGCAGGATGTGCCAGGCCTCGTCCGAGGTGCAGCCGTACGTGGCCATCAGGATCCCGCGGGCCTGGTCGATGACCGGGCGGGAGGCGATCGCCTGCCGGAGCTGCTCGACCTCCTCCTGGAGCAGATGCAGCCGCTCCTCGTGCTCCTGCGCCACCGCCGGGGAGACCGGCGACGGTGGACCGTCCGGGGCCGGGGAGCGCAGCGGGTCCGCGGTGTCGAGGCCGGCGAGTTCCAGGATGCGGCGCGGCTGGCCGTTCCAGCGGGTGGCCGTCACCGGCACCGACCACCGCCGGCTGTGCTCGCGCAGCACGTCGAGGAACTCCAGTCCCGCCGTGTCCATGAAGTACACACCGCTCATATCCAGATCCACCCGGGCAGTGCCGGAGGGCAGCTGGTCCAGCTTCTCGGCCAGGGCCTGGGCGCACCCGTGGACCAGCTCGCCGCGCGGGGCGAGCAGCGCCCGGTCCGCGTCCATGCGACCGCCGATGACCAAGGTGTCCTGCCTTCCCGGCGAGGGAGGGATGCCGCGGAGGTCATGTCACCCGCCTTGTCGGTGCTCGTGAATCGTCGGGGCGTTCGGGGTGAGTCCGGCCGCCGCCGGCACCGGAGCGGTAAGCTGCGCACGGTCCCGGCTGCGCTGCGGTGCGCCTGCCCACCTTGCGGCGCAGTACACACTGTGGCGGGGCATGGCCGGGAACCAACGGGGTATGCGCGGTCCCAGGAGCGTGGGGAGACGGGTGTTGGGCAGTCGGCATCGGACACCGTACGGCCCCGGACGTCCGGGGCCGTCCCTGACGGTGCGCCCGCTGGAGGGGTGCCGGGGAATCCGCGCGGCCGGAGAGATCGGTCTGGCCACGCACACGATCTGGGAACGCGTACTGGAGCAGGCGGTACGCGAAGGTGAGGACGTGTACTACCTGGAACTGTCCGAGGTGACGTTCGTCGACGTCGCGGGCGCCGGCGCGCTGGCGGCCGCCGCCGGACGGCTCGGCGACGGACACCGGCTCGTGGTGCGCCGGCCGCCGCCGGCGCTGCCCAGGGTCCTGGAGACGTTCTGGCCCGGCCTGTCGACGATCGAGGTGTCGATGTGATGAGGACCGCGGCCGCGGCCCCCCAACCCAGCACCGATCCCTTCGTCCACCCCGCCCTGTTCTACCGGGACGACCAGGAGTACCTGGACGGCACCGTCCCCTTCGTCCGCGAGGGACTCGTGGCGGGAGAGCCCGTGGCGGTCGCCGTGCCCGGCGACCGGCTGCGGCTGATCCGGGACGCGCTCGGCGCCGACGCGGAGCGGGTCAGGCTCCTGGACATGCGGGAGGCCGGACGCAACCCCGGCCGGATCATCCCCGGCGTGCTGCGCGCCTTCGCCGACGGCCGGCCGGACGGACGCCGGGTGCGGATCATCGGCGAGCCGATCTGGGCGGGCCGCTCCGCGAGCGAGTACCCGGCCTGCGTCCAGCACGAGGCGCTGATCAACGTGGCCTTCCAGGGCCGTACGGCGACCATCCTGTGCCCCTACGACGCCGCACGGCTGCCCGGGCACGTCCTCGAGGACGCCCACGCCACCCACCCCACCGTCATCCCCGCCGGTTCCCGCCCGCAGCTGCACAGCGGGGCCTACGCCCCCGACGCGGCCGTCGCCCGGTACAACGAGCCGCTGCCACTCGTGGCGGACGCCATGACCTTCCCGTTCGTGGACGAGTCGCTGCCCGATGCCCGGTACGCCGCCACGGACGAGGGACGGCGGCTCGGCCTCACCGGCGTCACCCTGGAGGACCTGGCCCTCGCCACGGCCGAGCTGACCACCAACAGCGTGCTCCACGGCGGCGGTGCGGGGGTCCTGCGGGTCTGGGGCGAGGACGGCCATGTGCTGTGCGAGGTCCGGGACACGGGGCGGTTCACCGATCCGCTCGCCGGACGCCGGCCCGCGTCCCGCGACCAGCGCGGCGGGCGAGGGCTGCTCATGGTCAACCTGATCGCCGACCTGGTGCGGGTGCGCACCGGGGACGAGGGCACCACGATCCGCTGCTGGTTCTCCCGCTGACGACGTGCCCCGCGCCGATCAGGTCCCCAGCGGGTCCAGCACCATCGGCGCGATCCTGCCCTCCAGCATCGCGCCCAGCCCCTCCACGGCGCACAGCTCCGGCCGCTCGGCGATGTTCACCGGCATGCCCGTCGCCTGGCGCAGCATCTGGTCCAGGCCCGGGAGCAGGGCGCTCCCGCCGACCATCATGATCCCGCGGTCGGCGAGGTCGGCGACCAGATCGGGCGGGCACCCCCGCAGCACCGTGCCGATGCCGTCGAGGACGGCGGTGAGCGGTGTCTGGATGGCCCGCCGCACGGCGGCCGTGTCGACCTCCACGGTGCGGGCCAGACCGGTGGCGACGTCCCGGCCGTGGATCTCCGTCGTCTCCGGGCCCTGCGGGGTGAGCCCGTTGCCGGACAGGGTGAGCTGCAGGGGCCGTACGGACTGGCTCGGCAGCATCAGCTCGTGCTGGTGGCGCAGGTGCTGCACGATCGCGTTGTCCACCGCCTCACCGCCGACGGGGATGCGCTCCGCACACACGATCGCCCCGAGGGAGAGCACCGCCACCTGGGTGGCCGCCGCACCGCACACCATGATCATGGTTGCCTCGGGCTGCTCCACCGGCAGACCGCAGCCGACGGCGGCGGCGATCAGTGTGTCGACCAGCTCCACCCGGCCGGCACCGAGGCCGACCAGTGTCTCGATCGCGGCGCGCTGGGCGAGCGGATCGGCGTCGTGCGGGGTGCAGGCCGCGGCCCGCAGCCGGGGCCTGCGGCGCAGCGCGCGGCGGGTCCGGTCGCCGATCAGCTGCCGCAGCATGCGCTGCGCCATCTCGATGTCGACGACGGTGCCGCCGGACACGGGCCGCACGACGCGGATGTAGGCCGGCGTACGGCCCGTCATCTTCTCCGCGAACTCGCCGACCGCGATCAGCGCACCCGTACGGGTGTTCACGGCGGCGACGGACGGCTGGTCGACGACGAGTCCGACGCCCTTGACGAACACCCGGGTGCGGGCCGCCCCCAGGTCGACGGCGAAGTGGCAGCGGCGCAGCTGCTCCAGACGTGCGGTCACGGCAGACCCTCCCGAGTGCGGCCCGGCGGCCCGCCGGGCGGCGGACCTCTCAGGCATCGTGCGCGGGGGGCGGGGCGGACGCCTGTCCTGGGGGGCCGGGTGGGGGGCCGCCGAACGGGGGTGAGGGTCTTTCGTCCGGGTCAGGAGTCACCGCGCGGCGGCAGGGAGCGGACCGCGTCGAGCAGCGGGCGCAGTCCCCCGACGGTGAGACTCGCCGGGCCGGACCGGCGGAGGACGCCATCGGTGTGCCGGCAGCCGATGAAGGGCACACCCGCGGCCCCGGCGGCGGCGCTCTCGACGGCCGTCGACCCGATCATCACGCAGCGGGCCGGGACGGTGCCGAGCCGGTCGAGGGCGCGGTGCAGGACGTCAGGGTGCGGCATCAGCCGGGCGAGGTCGGCGGAACGGCCGTGCACGCCGCCCGCCAGGTAGGGGGTGAGGGCCTGCCGGTCCAGGAAGGTCTCTGCCGCGCCGGCCGCGTGATCGGTGACCACGGCCAGGCTCGTGTACCGGAGGGACAGCGCGCGTACCAGATCGACGGCCAGGCGCGCCGGCCGGGCGGTGCGGGCGGCCCGTGTCTCGTAGCGGTTGAGCTCCACGCGCAGTTCCTCCACCGAGGGATGGGCCGCGAGCGCGCGCAGCAGTTCGACGGGGGTGATGTCGTCCCCCGTGAGTGCCACCGGCCGGCCCTCCGGCGTCAGCGGGCGCCCGCCGGACAGGGCGTCCCTCGGATCTCGCGCCTCGACGGCGAGACGGGCGAGGTCCCGTACGATCCCGGCCGCCCCGTCGTCGTCGAACAGCCTGGTGAGCGTGGTGTCGAAACCGAGGATCACGACGTCGGCGGGGAGGAGCACCTCGGTGAGGCCGATCGCCGTGTGCTGGGTGCGGGGCGAGGTGAGGGCGGGGCCGGCGCTGACCAGGATCTCCCAGCGGACGGTGCAGCCGGGTACGTCGTGCGGTCCGAGCCGGTCCAGGAGTGCCTGCCGCAGCCGCCGTGAGGCGGCGAAGGGAAGGCGGTCGGCGGCTGCGCGCAGGCGTGTCACGACGTGCCGGCGGATGCGGTCCTCCACGTCGTACGGGCCTTCCGCGACCAGGGCGACCGGGTCGGACACCTGCCACTTCACCTCGCCCCCGACCACGGCGACGGACCCGTCCGGCAGCTCCGGGCCCCGCTCCGCCAGTGCCGTGCGGTGCTCGGTCAGGTCGACTTCGTAGTAGTGGTCGGCGCCGGGGACGCGGCTGGTGCTCAGCCAGCCGCCGGGCGAGGCGTAGACGACCGACCTCGTCAGGCCCTGCGACGGCGGGAGGTGGGCGGCCGGCAGCGGATAAGGGCCCAGCGCGGGGTGTGCGGGGCCGGTGTCGCGGAGGAAGAGACCGTGCCAGCCCTGCGCCGGTTCGCCGCCGAGGGGTTGGAGCGACCCGGTGACGTCGGGGTCAGCCGTCAGAAGTGCGTCACGCAGGGACGGTGCGAGGGCGAACACGCCGTGCGCCTCGGACGAGTCCAGCGCCGCACGGACCGCTGCCCCGGCGGGCTGCTCGGCCCGCCCTTCGTCCCCCATGCGCCGGACGGTGACGATCAGCCGGGGCCCGCCCACCTCCCTGAGCATGTCCGGGAATCCCCGCAGCGCGGCACGCAGCAGCGGCGCCGTCGGGCCACCCGGCGGTGTGAGAACCGTGTAGCCCTCGTTCCGCCGGAGGAACTGGTACGCCTCTGCGGGCACTCCGGCGGCCGTCAGCACCCGGGTGACCGCCCGCCCCAGGGCCGTGAGCGTGTCGGAGGGCACGGTACCGTCCGCGCAGTCGAAGGAGAAGCAGGTGGTGCGGGCGTCGGCGTGGTCCGCCGGGCCGGGCGCGAAGGGCTCGGCCGGGGCGTCGTCCGGCGGGGAGGCGTATGCGGGCGGGTCGCCGAGCGCATCCGGGGGCGAGGACGACGTCGGGTCCCAGGCGGGGTACGTGCCCTCCGGCAGCTCGTCCGGTGCGGCGAGCGGGTCGTACGCCGGGTCGTCGGACGGCAGGCCGAGCGCGGGGTCCGACGCGTCCTGTACCGGATCTCCGGTCTCCCCGCGCAGTTCGTGCCCCAGAGCCAGCAGCTCCGGGTGCCGGCCGCCGGCCAGCTCGTACTCCTCGTACGCGGCCAGGGCTTCCTCTGTTCGCCCCTGACGTTGCAGGGCGAGGAGATAGAGGCGACGGAAGTCCTCGCGGAAGGGGTGGGCGCGTACCAGGACCTCCAGGTCCGCCGACGCGCGCTCCAGTTCTCCGAGATCCAGGTCGACTTCCGCGCGTTGACGGTGGAGGTTCAGGCGGAGCTGGACCAGCCGGGTCCGGGCGGTCCGGGCCGCGGGGCCGGGTACGTCCGCCAGGGGATCACCACCGCGCCAGAGCCCCAGTGCCTCGGTGAGCAGCGTGCGTGCCTCGGCGAGGGCGTCCCGTCGGCGTGCCTCGTCGGCCCTGCGCACCAGCTCGTCGCAGTGCGCCAGGTCCACGTGGTCGGCGCTGGTGTGCAGGACGAAGCCGTGGGACAGCGTCCCCAGCACGCCCGGACCCAGGGCATTGCGCAGCCGCGAGGCGGTGGCGCCCAGGACCGCCATGGCGTTGCCCGGTTCGTCGTGCGTGCTCCACAGGCCCCGCTCGAGCTCGTCGAACGTCACGGTGCGTCCGTGTTTGAGCAGCAGCATGGCCAGCATGCCGCGCTCGATCGGTCGCAGGTCGGGAGATCCGTGGCCGAGTTCAACGCCGAAGGGGCCGAGGGTGTAGTAGAAGCGCCGCTCGTACGCCGTTTCGGCCCGGCGCGGCAGTTCCGGGTCGAGGAGCAGGTCCCTGCCTTCGTTCTGTTGCCACAGGGAACGCGACATCAGCAGATCGAAGGCGTGCGCGTACGTCGCTTGCAGGTCGTGCGGGAGATGACCGAGATGGCGCGGGTTGACGGGGACCGTCAGCCGCGAGGTTCCCGACGCCAGTTGCAGCATCACCTCGCACAGCGCCCGCAGATCCTCCGACCGCCCCGCTCGGCCCGAGGTCCGGCCGGGTTCGAAGAGACTGAGCTTCACCGTTCCGTCGGGCAGCAGCACCACCCGGGACGGACCGAGCCCGCCGTGGGTCAGGCCCGCCGCGTGCAACGCGGTGAGGGCCCGTGCGAGCTGCGCGCCGACCGATACCAGCAGAGGGGTCGGCAGACGGTAACCGTTTGGCGCGGCGAGGGAGTTCAGGGCCACGCCGTCCAGATGCTCCATGACGACATACGGAACGTCGCCGTCGAAGCCGGCCGCGTGGACCCGCACCACGTTCGGATGGTCCAGCCCGCCCAGCAGCCGCGTGTCACGCAGGAACGCCTCGCGCCACGTCGGGTCGGTGATCCTCCCGTGCAGCCGGAGCGCCACCGTCCGGTTCGCGCCCGTGTCCTCGGCCTGCCACACGGTCCCGGCCGGGGTGATCCGCCGCACCAGCCGGTAATGGCCGTCCACCACACGCGGGGGCCCGCCGAAGTCGGGCGATGACGTCACGTCCCCACCGGTCAGCCGTCGTGCGCTGTCCGTGCTGACCGATGCGAAAGCCTCACCGTCCACATCGGCCGCCGTGCCGGACGGGGCCGGCACGAATGCCCGGAAGTCTCCCGGCACCCGGCCCGCCCGGTCGTCGATCAGGGCACCGAGGCGGTGCAGCAGGGCGGTGGTGTCGTACCGGGCCGAGCGGGGCAGGCCGCGCAGCAGCAGGTTCCGTACGCCGGGACGGAAGGCGTAGGAGCCGGGTGGCCCCGGGGTGGTGGTGAGCAGCCCGCTGAGGATCACCTCGGCGAGATGTTGGGGCCGCGGGGCCGGGTCGATGGCGGCCTGCACCAAGCGCATGACCGGCAGGTCGGGACGGCCCAGAGCCAGATGACCGGCCAGGCGGAAGGCCTCCGGGGAGGCGGTGGCACGGAAGCGGAGGACCAGGTCCTCGGGGGTGAGTCGGGCGAGGTCCGCGCGGCTGTCGACGTCCGCCGGGAGGGAAGGGCACAGGTCGGCCACGGCCGCCGGGAACGCCGTGCCGCCCGGCGAGGCGACCAGCCGGGCCCAGTTCGACAGCCACTCGGGGGCCGGTTCCAGCACGGGCAGCGGCAGCGTCCCGCCCGGTGGGTGCCGGTTCACCGGGCCGGAGGTGTCGTAGGGAGTGAATGTGAGCGTCGCGGCGGGTGCGGCGGGATGCGGGGCAGAGAGCAGGCCCGGGGTGGTGGGCAGGGCGGTGTCCCGCCACAGGTACTCGGGGAGCGGCTGGACGACGGCCAGGGGCATGCGGTGGGACCAGCGGCGGAGGGTGCCGTGCCACAGGTCGCCGGCGCGGCCGCTGCGCCACTGCGGGCCCATGCAGTCGCTGATCACCAGAGTGACGCCGCGGCCGTCGGCCGGGGCGTGCGCGCCGGGTCCGCGCACCGTGCCGTCGGGGCCGACGGAGAGCAGGGTCACGGTGCGGAAGATGCCGGACTGGGCGAGTGCCGTGTGCAGTTCGCGGATCAGCGGGCGCCACACCGGCATCGTGGGACCGGTGTCGTGCACCAGGTTCAGCCGCAGCCAGCGTTCCGGGACGGGGCGCATGACCGGCAGCCACCAGTCGGGGGCGGCGCCGAGGCGGGCGATGCGGTCGGCGGTCGCCCCCTCGTCCAGTTCACTGCCCAGAGGCGCCTCGACCCGGCGCTTGAGCGGACGCAGGGACCGCTGTAGTGCCAGGGGCCGGCGCAGCATCGGGGGTGCCGGGGCCAGGAGGGCGGCGTGGGGTCCGTCCGGCGGACCGGGGGACGGGTCCGGGGACGGCAGGCGGAGAGGTGCCCGCGGGGGGTCGGCGGGAGCAGCGGGTGGTGGCGAGTGCGGCGCGGACGGCGGGGTCCCGGAGGGCGGATGCGGAGCGGCGGGCTCGGGGCCAGCGGCCTCGGGCGGCCGGTGAGGCGGGCGCGGCCCGGCATCGGGCCGGGGCTCCATGGTCCGTGCCAGCCACAGCAGTTCGGCCAGTTCGAGAGGGGTCGGGCGCAGGTCCCCGGCCGCCCGGCCCAGTACGTCGGCCAGGCGGGCCAGCGGGTCCGGGGAGCCGGAGTCCTCCGCAGGCGGGTCAGAAGGCATCGGCCTGCGGGGTCTGCCCCAGGTACGGCATCAACTGCTCGGCCAGGTCGTCGAGGGACTCCGCGCCGAGTCCGGAGGCGTGGGCCAGGTAGATCGCGTTGAGGAGCTGGTCGGTGGCCAGGTCCCCGGCGCCCGACCGGGCCAGGAAGCGCTCGATCAGGCCCTGCGCGTACGCGTCGGGCTCTCCGAGGTGCGCGCGGACAATGCCGGCGAGTTGGCGGTCGTCCGGCTGGCGCAGGCGCAGCGTGACGCAACGGCGCAGGAAGGCGGGCGGGAACTCGCGTTCGCCGTTGCTGGTGAGGACGACGAAGGGGAAGGACCGGCAGCGGACGCGGCCGCGCTCGACCGGCACCCGGTCCCCGGTGCCGTCGACCATCACCTCGGCCTTCCCGAGGGGGCGCTGCCGGGAGGTACGCGCCAGTTCGGGAATCTCGTACTGACCCTCCTCCAGCACGTTCAGCAAATCGTTGGGCAGGTCGAGATCGCTCTTGTCGATCTCGTCGATGAGCAGGGCGCGGGGGCGGGCGTAGGGAAGGAGCGCTGTGCCCAGGGGGCCGAGACGCAGGTGGTCCTCGACACCCGAGTCGTCGGAGACGTCACCGGTCCCCCGGGCCGACGGGTCGCCCGACGGTTCGGCGCGTTGCCCGGCCGTGCGCCGTGCCGCGTACAGGCGGGAGAGCGGGTCGTACTGGTAGAGGCCGTCGTGCAGCGTGCTCCGGCTGGTGATGTTCCAGCGCAGCACCGGGCCGAGGCGCAGCTCGCGGGCGACCGCGTAGACGAGCGAGGACTTGCCGGTACCGGGCGGCCCGGTGACCAGTAGCGGACGGCGCAGATACAGGGCGGCGTTGACGAGCTGGACCGTCTGGGGTGTCGCCCGGTAGGTCGCTGCGCGATGGGTGCGGTCGGGGGAGACGGCGGCGGCGTCGGCCTCCTCGTCGGGCGGGTCGAGTGCGGGACCGCCGTCGAAGGCCCGCCAGGGCGGGGGCGGCGGCAGTTGGGCGATGCCGTCGTGCGGTTCCTCGGTGCCGGTGTAGACGGGCCACAGGGGCATGGGGTTCTTCTCCGTGGGGTCTCGGCGGGCGGTCAGGCGACGGGGGAGTGCAGGGGGGCGGCGGTCTCCGGGAAGCAGCGCGGGTCGTCCCACAGCAGCTGCACGTCCCTCGCCCAGTGCCCGTCCGCCTCGTCGGCGGCGTCCGCCGTCAGCCGTAGGGACAGGACGTGATGCGGAAGGTCGGCGGGCGGAACACCGGCGACGGACGCGGTGAGTTCGTCGAGGAAGGCCCCGCCGCCGCAGGGATCGTCGTGGCCGGCCTCCGGACAGCCCGTGCGGGGCCACAGCAGCACGGGAACGGGGACGGTCAGGCCCACCTCGAAGTGCTCCCGCACGGCTGCGGGGGGAGAGGCGAAGCCGACCAGGCCCGTGCCGTTGTCCCACAGCCGCTTGCGCAGACTGGGCGGCCGCTCCGGCGTGCCGCACTCGATGCGGTGCACGGTCGCCGCCGGACCCCCGTCCAGCTTCCGCCACTTCTTGTGGAGCTGATGGCGCATCCGCCCGCTGCGGTGGCGGGTGCGGTCCGCCACCACGAGCGGATAGGCACAGCCGAGCGGAGTGGGGTCGTCCGTGCCGCACTCCCAGCGCGCCACCGGCTCGTTCAGCCAGCCACGCGGCAGTACGAAGGTCAGCAACTCATCGGCTTCCGGGGTGAGTTGGGTGACAGCCTCGTCGATGTGCTCCTGGACATAGGCCCGTACGCCGGACCGCGGCAGTCGGCGAGCCCCCACCGGGCGGCGCTGTCCGTCGCGGTACGCGGACACCTCGACGGTGACCTGGTCGGGGCCGGCGCCGCTGTGATCGATCTCCACGACGATGGGCGACCAGGCGGTGGCCCGTCCGGGCCGTCCGCCCGGGACCGTCTCGCACCGGCCGTCGGGACGCTCCAGCAGCTCGCGCAGCCGGGCGGTGAACCGGGGCACCGCCTCCGGCACCTCCCACTGCACGTAGGTCGCCGCGGACGCCAGGGAGCCGAAACCGCCCTTCGGCAGGCCGGGACCGAAGGCGCCCACGGCGTCGACGTACAGCCGGTCGTGATCGCACGTCCGCCCCTCGCGTTCGGCCCGGCGCACCAGCTCGTACAGCTCTCTCAGCTGGTCCCGCGTGTGGCCCGGAGTCGGCACCAGCTCGCCCAGGCCGCTCCAGTAGCGGGCCATGACCTCGGTGGGCAGCATGCGCCCCGCGCGCACCTCCCGGCCGCCCGCGACCGCCGTGACCATGCCGACCACCGAACCGTCGGCCAGCGTCACCGCCGCCCCGCTGAAACCGTCGGCCAGCGGCTGTCCGTGTCCGGAGACGGCCTCCAACTGCACCCACTCGTCCGCGATCAGGGGCCCGGGCACAGCGCGGTACAGCGCGAGGGCGCCCTCGTCGTAACCGCGCGGAAAGCCGTACGCGATCAGGCCGGGGGAGGGCAGGTCGCGCTCCGCGCCGGGCGGCGCGAAGACGGCCGGGGCGAGCGGTACCTCCCGCTCCAGCTCCAGTACGGCCATGTCCCCGGGGTCGGTGGTGCCGCCCCGCCAGCCGCCGTGGACGGCCACCGTGGCGCAGACCTCACCCAGCTCGGCGCGGTTCGGGAAGCTCACCGACACCGCCGACGTGCCGCTCGCCGCCACGACGTGGGCGCAGGTGACCACCTGGCGCGCCGAGACGAGGAAGCCCGCGCCCACGTCGTTCCCGCACTGGATCCGGGTGTGCCAGGCAGCGCCGCTCATCGGGGGCCGGCGGCCACACGGTCCGTCCCGGGCGTCGGCTCGGGTGCCCAGCTGAGCTTGACGACCAGGTGTCCCTCCGCCGCTCCCCTGGCGATGACGGCCCCGGCCTCCGCCGTGAATTTCACACCGAACTCGAGCTCCACCGCGTCCGGTCTGAGTGAGCCGTCGCGGAACACCCGCAGCGCGGACTCGGCGGCGGCCCGCACCCCCTCCAGGGAGCCCTCGAAGGTGCGTGCCGCCTGGGCCGGTGCGCCGCCGCGCGAGACGAGCCGGGCTCCGGACCCGTCCTCCACGCCCTCCACCACGACCGCACTGCCGCTCTCGGTGGTGAACTGCATCAATCCGTCCATCGCGCGGCGCGCCCCCCGTTGTGTACGACTGCGTGAACTCCCCATGTTAAAGCTGGTGTTCGCCTGGTGGCGGTCAACCGGCCGACTCCGCCCGCCCGGCCGTTCCGGTTCCCACGATCCCGCGCACCACCCCCAGCTCCACCAGGTCCTGCGGGCGGATGCGGAGCCGGTCCGCCGTTGCCTCCACCTCCTGCGGAGGGCGCTTGAGGATGGCCGCCGCGAGCTCCGGAGTGATCACCGAGAAGTAGCTGTCCGGGGTTGCCCAGGTGTTGCCGGGGGCCGCCAGGGCCAGCGCGCCGCCGGAGCCGCCCTCGCCGACGACCAGGGTGGTCACCGGCGTACGAGCGGCGGCCACCGCGCCGAACAGGTCGGCGATGGCCGGCCCCGCGCCCTGCCGTTCCGCCTCCGCGTCGTTGGCCGCGCCCGGGGTGTCCACGAGCGTCAGCACCGGGATGCCGAGCCGGTCCGCCAGCCGGACCAGCCGGGCGGCGGTGCGGTAGCCGGCGGGACGGGTGGCCGCCCCGGTCTGCGCGGCGTAGGCGACCGTACGGCCCCGGTGTTCACCGAAGCCGCAGAGCATGCCGTCGGGGTCCCTGCCGCCGCAGCGGTCGCCGCTGATTGTGACGCGGGAGGAGAAGTAGGCGTCCAGGTAGGCGGTGGCACGAGGGCGTTCGGGGGAGCGGGCGCGGCGGACCGCGTCCCAGCCGGTGGCCGGGAGGTCCGGTGCGCTCAGGGGGAGGGGCGTCGGGGCCGGCGCGGTGGAGGAGCGGGTCAGCAGCCGCAGCCAGCGGCCGAGGGTCTCCCGCAGTTCCTCCGGCCGGACCAGCGCGTCCGCCGAGCCCGCCGCAACCTGCGCCTCGGCCGTGTACGCCGCCGGGTCCGCGTCCGCCGGGCGCACCCGTGAACCGGCGAAGGCGACCTGGGCGCCGGGCAGCGCCAGTACGACGTCGGCGCCCGCCCCCAGAGTGGCCCAGCCGCCGCCGGTCGTCGGATCCCGCAGCACCGCGATCTGCGGCAGCCCGGCCTCCCGGGTGAGTGCCGACTCCCGTGCCACCCGCTGGAGTTGGGTCAGCGCGAGCATGCCCTCCTGCATCCGGCTGCCGCCGGTGGCGACCAGCGGCACCACGGGCAGCCGGTGCGCGCGGGCGTGCTGGTACGCCGCCTCAAGACGGTCGCCGGTGCGTTCGCCGAGGGAGCCGCCGAGGAAGCCGAACTCGAACGCGATGAGGACGGCCCGGGTGCCGTCGATGCTCGCGGTGCCGCAGACCACGGACTCCCGCTCGCCGGTGCGTTCGGCGGCGAGGGCGTGGGCGGTGTCGTAGCCGGGCCAGCCGAGTGGGCCGTCCGGGGGTGACTGCCGGTCCGGATGCGGCAGCTCGGTGAAGTCGTCGGTGAGGGCGGTGACGGTCTCTCGGGCGGAGAAGCGGTCAGCCACGGGACAGCGCCCGCTTCATGATCTTGCCCATGTCGTTGCGGGGCAGGGCGTCCAGATGGTGGACGACCCGTGGCCGCTTGTGCGGGGCGAGACGCCCGGCGACATGAGCGGCCAACTCCTCGAGCACGGGCGGAGACTGCGGATCCGCCGGCACCACCCACGCCACGATCCGCTCGCCCAGATCGGCGTCCGGCTCCCCGGTGACCGCCGCCTCCCGCACCCCCGGGTGTTCCAGCAGCGCGTTCTCGATCTCACCCGCGCCGATCTTGTACCCGCCGCTCTTGATCAGGTCGGTGGCCTTGCGGCCGACGATGCGGACATAGCCGTCGGGGTCGCGCACCGCCATGTCCCCGGTGCGGAACCAGCCGTCGGGGGTGAACGCGGCGGACGTGGCGTCCGGCCGGCCCAGGTACTCGGTGAACAGGTTCGGCCCGCGCACCTGGATCTCGCCGACCGTCTCACCGTCGTGCGCCGCCACCGGCGAGCCGTCCTCCTCCACCAGCCGCAGCTCCACCCCCGGCAGCGGCACGCCCACCGTGCCGGGGCGGGCCTCGCCGTCCGCGCGGACACTGGTGTTCATCAGCGTCTCCGTCATGCCGTACCGCTCGACGACCCGGCGTCCGGTCGCCGCCCCGATCCGCTCGTGGTCGTGCACGGGCAGTGCGGCGGAACCCGACACCAGCAGCCGCGCCCCGGCCAGCGCCTTCGCCAGCTCCGGCTCGGTCGGCAGCGCCTCCGCGACCCGGTGGTACATCGTCGGCACGCCGAACAGCATGGTCGCGCCGCCGTTCAGCTCGCGCGCCACGCCCTCGGTGGTGAACCTGCCCAGGTGGCGCACGGAACCGCCGCGGCGCAGCGGGCCGAGTGTGCCGAGGACCAGCCCGTGCACATGGAACAGCGGGAGCCCGTGCACCAGCACGTCGTCGCCGGTCCACCGCCAGGCGTCGGCGAGGGCGTCCAGGGTCGTGGCGATCGCGCGGCGGGGGATGACGGCACCCTTGGGCGGGCCGGTGGTGCCGGACGTGTAGACGATCAGGGCGGGATCCTCCGCGCCCCGGGTGCGGTCATCGGGGAGTACACCCCTCCCCGCCGGGTCCACGTCGATGCGGCGCAGACCGTCCAGCGGGGCGGGAAGCCGTGTGCCGGACGCGGTGAGCACGAGGTCCGGGGCGCTGTCGGTCAGGATGTGGCCGAGTTCCTTCCCGCCCGACTTCGGGTTGAGCGGCACGACGGCCACCCCGGCGAGCAGCGCCGCGGTGACCGCGACCGCGGTCTCCATAGTGGGCGTGGCCCATACGGCGACCCGGCGCGCCTCCTTCAGGCCGTCGGTCACGGCGCCGGCGGCCGCGGCGAGTTCCCCGTACGTCAGTGAGCGCTCGCCGAAGCGCAGGGCGGGCCGGTCGGCGGCCTGGCCGTCGGTCAGGGCCGGGAAGAGAGAGGACACGCGTCGTACTCCTTCTGTGGAACCAGCTGTCGTTCGTAGGTTGCCAGGTGCTCGTGCCCGGGGCCTACCCCCACCCGGGCACGACCATCACCCGCCACACCACCGCCGGGACCACCGCGACCACGATCCCGCCGTACGTCATCAACTGCCGGAAGAAGCGGTCGCGGTCGACGTCCGGGGCGGCGGCCAGGACCAGAGCGCCGTTCGTGGAGAACGGGCTCACGTCCACGACCGTCGCCGACACCGCCGGCGCCGCCACCATGCCGACGGCCCCCGCGGGCAGCCGACCGGCCCGTGGGTCAGGCCGCTGTCTCCACCACGTCCGCCACCACGCAGCTGATGTTGTCCGGGCCGCCGGAGTCGTTGGCACCGGTGATCAGGGTCTGGACCGCCTGGTCCGGAGTCGGGGCGGTGGTCAGGACGTTCCTGATCGTGTCGTCGGGGACGACCGTCGAGAGGCCGTCGGAGCAAAGGAGGTAGCGGTCGCCCGGGTGGGCGTCGTGGAGGCGGAGGTCGGGGGAGGAGGTGGTTGCCTCCGTGCCCGTGAGGGCCTTCAGGAGAAGGGTGCGCTGGGGGTGGGAGACCGCTTCCTCCGGGGACAGCCGGCCCTCGTCGAGCATCGACTGGACCACCGTGTGGTCGTGGGTGACGCGGAACAGCTCGCCGTCGCGCAGCAGGTACGCGCGGGAGTCGCCGATGTGGACCAGGGCCAGGCGGGAGCCCGTCCAGAGGAGGGCCGTCAGCGTGGTGCCCGCTTCCTCCGCGCCGTCGGCCGCGTCACGCACCGCCTGCGCCGCGCCCTGCACCGCGTCCTCCAGGAGGTTCAGCACCCCGCCCGCCGGTACCTCCCGCGTGTCCAGGAACCGCAGCGCCTCCACCGCCGCGTTGCTCGCCGGCGCCCCCGCCGGACCGAAGCCGTCGGCCACGGCCAGCAACCGGGCGCCCGCATACGCCGTGTCCTGGTTGGCGGGGCGGACCCGGCCCCGGTCGGAGTGGGCGCTGTAGCGCAGCTCCAGTGTGCTCATGGTGGTGTCCCTTCTCGACTCTTCCGTGAGGTGATCGACCAGGAACGCGGCGAGGTCCCGCCGCAGCGCCGTCTCCGCCTCCACCCGGGCCCAGTACGCCCGGATCTCCACGGCGGCGGCACCGTCGTCCAGCGAGCGGACGCGACGGATCTCGGCCAGCGGCATGCCCAGGCGGCGCAGCCACGCCACCAGACGGGCCTGCTCGAGCTGGTCCGCCGCGTAGTAGCGGTAGCCCGTGTCCGGGTCCACCCGGGCGGGGCGCAGCAAATCCAGCTCGTCGTACAGGCGCAGCGCCTTCGGGGACAGCCGGCACGCCTTCGCGAAGGCGCCGATCGTCAGCATGTCCATCGCCCTTCCCCTCTTTTCGCACCGCGCTTCCGCGCTTCCGCGTTTCCGCGTTCCGCCACCGATGCTGGGGCTTCCCCGAAGGGGAAGGTCAAGCGTGGTGGTCGTCCGTCGGGTCGTGCGGCGGGAGGAGGATACGGAACGTGGCGCCCTCGCCCGGGGCCGTGCGGAGTTCCACCCGGCCGTGGTGGGCCGTCACCAGGGATCTGACGATCGCGAGGCCGAGGCCCGCGCCCCCGTCGCGGGTGCGACCACGGGCGGCGTCGGCGCGGTAGAACCGGTCGAACGCACGGGCGGCCTGGTCGGCGGACATGCCCGGGCCCTCGTCGTGGAGTTCCAGGACGGCCAGCCCGTCGCGCGTGCCGACCCCGATGCGGACCGGCGTGCCGGCCGGAGTGTGGGCGACCGCGTTGCCGACGAGGTTGGACATCACCTGCCGCAGCTTCGCCTCGTCGCCGAGCACCGGCGCGCCTCCCGGCGGGCCGCCGCCGGGCCCGGTGAGGGCGACGGGCCGTCCGGGGTCGAGGGCGCGCAGGTCGTGCAGGGCGTCGGCGGCCAGGGTGCGCAGGTCCATGGGGGTGGGGCGGAGGGGAAGGTCCGCGGCGGACGCGGGCTCGTCGAGCCGGGCGAGCAGCAGCAGGTCCTCGACCAGCCGGATCAGCCGTCCCGCCTCCCGCTCGACCCGGCCCATCGCGGCGTCGACGTCGGCGCGTTCGGGCATGCCGCCCATCCGGTACAGCTCGGTGAACCCCTTGATGCCGAACAGCGGGGTGCGCAGCTCATGACTGGCGTCCGCGAGGAAGCGGCGCATCCGCTCCGCGGAGGCCGCCCGGGCGGCGTCACTCTCCTCGATCCGGTCCAGCATGCCGTTGAGTACCCCGGCCAGCCGGCCGAGTTCGGTACGGGAGTCGGCCAGTCCGGGCACGCGGCTGGACAGGTCGCCGTCCGCGATGGCCGCCGCGGTCGTCTCGATGCGCCGCAGCGGACGCAGTCCGACCCCCACCGCGAACCATCCTGCCGAGCCGAGCAGCACCAGCACGAGAGAGTCGATCACCAGCACCCGGGTGCCGAGCTGCCGGATCGTCGCGTCGACCTGGGTGAGCGAGCCGGCGACCACGACGCTCCCCCCGTCGGCCGCCGGCCCGTCCGGGCCGTCGAGCGGCAGGGCGATCGCCCGCCAGGCCGTGCCGCCGTCCCGTGCCGGAGCCTCGAAGGCCCGTCCCTCGCGTCCGGCAACCGCCGCCGCGTCCAGGCCGGGCAGGACCGGGGCGCTTCCCACGGCAGGCCGGACCACGCGCAGCGCCCGGCCGGCCGGGTCCAGGTAGACGACATGGACATCCCCGGTCAGCTGCCGCTCCACGCTCTGCCGCACCTGCGGCGTCCGGTCACCCGCCACATCGGCCAGATCGGTGAAGCGCGAGGTGACCGTGGCGGCGGTACGCAGCCGGTCGTCCAACTGCCCGACCAGGTCCCGTTGCAGCAGGGTGACCACGAGCGAGCTGCCGCCGAGCAGGGCCACCACGAGCAGCACCAGCGAGATCGCCAGCAGTCGGCCGCGCAGCGAGATGCGGCCGCGCAGCGAGATGCGGCCGTGCAGCGGGACGCGGCGGCCGCTCAGCCGGCCCGCGGGGTGCCCCCTCACTGCCGGGGCCTGCGCAGCACGTACCCGGTGCCGCGCACGGTGTGAATGAGTTTCGGGTCGTCCTGGTCCACCTTGCGGCGCAGATAGCTGATGTAGGAGGCCACGATGCTGTCGTCGCCGCCGAAGTCGTAGTGCCAGACCAGCTCGAGCAGCTGGGCCTTCGACAGCACCTGTCCGGCGTTCTCCATCAGCACCCGCAACAGGCTGAACTCGGTCGGCGAGAGCTGCACGGGATGCCCGTCCCGGGTCACCTGGTGGCTGTCGGGGTCGAGCTCCAGCGTGCCGACGACCAGCCGCCCGTCCACCGGACGGCCGCTCGTACGGCGCACGATGGCCCGGATGCGCAGCACCAGCTCCTCGAGGTTGAACGGTTTCGTCAGATAGTCGTCACCGCCCGCCCTCAGCCCGCCGATCCGGTCCTCGGGCGCGTCCCGGGCGGTGAGGAACAGCACCGGCGGATGCCCCGACAGCGTGGAGGAGTGCTCCTCGCGCAGCCGCCGGACCACCTCGAAGCCGTCGAAGTCGGGCAGCATCACATCCAGCACGATCAGGTCGGGGCGCCGCTCCCGCACCGCGGCCAGCGCCTCCGCGCCGGTCTCCACCGGGACCACGTCGAAGCCGGCCAGCCGCAGGCTCGCGGACAGCAGTTCGCGCAGGGTCGGCTCGTCCTCCACCACCAGCAGCCGTTCGGACGCCGTCATCCGTCCACTCCCCACCTGATCGCCGGCTTCCAGTCTGCGGCCCTACGCGTCCCGCTTGCGGAAGACGACGAACGCGACGGCGAGCAGAGCCGCCACACAGCCCGCCATGACGGTGAGCCCGGGCCAGGGGGCCAGCAGCTGCGGATCACGGTAGCCGGTGATGATCTGCCCCCCGGCGATGGGCGGCCAGTACGTCGTCATCCAGTCACCGAACGCCCCGGGCAGCGCCGGAGCGAACGCCTGCACGATCAGCAGCACCCCGAACAGGGTCGTCACCGTCGCCGTCGTACTGCGGATCACCGTCCCGATCGCCAGCCCGAACAGCGCGGCCAGCGTCAGATACAGCGCCCCGCCCCAGATGGCGCGCAGCGACTCCGGATCGGACAGGGCGACGTGCGGGGCACCGGCCCCCTCCAGTGCCGCCTGCCCGACCAGGAACCCGCCGAGGGAGACCAGCAGCCCCACCGGCAGAGCGACCGCGATCAGCGTCATGGCCTTGGCCGCCAGCACCCGTGTCCGCTTCGGTACGGCGGTCAGCGTGCCGACGATCGTCCGGGCGCCGTACTCGGAGGTGATCACCAGACCGCCCAGCAGACCGAGAGCGATCTGGGCCAGCAGATAGCCGCGCAGACTGGTCGCCAGCGGGTCGAAGGAGGCGCGGTCGGCCGCGCTCAGGCCGGCGTACCCGCCGCCGGCGGACGTGCCGTTCAGCGCGGCCAGGCCGACGCAGAAGACCAGGGTGCCCAGGACGATGTGGAGGGTCGACCGCATCGTACGGATCTTGATCCACTCGGCGTGCAGACAGTGGGCGAACGTCGCCCGGCCCGCCGCCTCCGCCCGTACGCCCACGGTGCTCGCGCTCATCGAACCGTCTCCTTCGCCTCTGCCTGCGCGTTCTCCGTGTGGTACTCGACGGCATCGCGGGTCAGGTCCATGAAGGCCTGCTCCAGGGACGCCTGCCGCGGTGTCAGCTCGTGCAGCTCCACCCCGCCCACCGCGGCCAGCGCGCCGATCTCGGCCGCCTCCAGCCCGGTCACCACCAGCCCGTCCACGCCGTCCTCGCGCACCTCGACCGCCGCGGACAGCATCCGCAGCAGCGAGGCCGCCTGGGGGCTGCGCACCAGGACCTCCCGGCCGGAGTACGCGTCGATGAACGACGTCACGGCGGTGTCCGCGATCAGCCGGCCGCGGCCGATCACGATCAGGTGGTCGGCGGTGAGCTCCATCTCGCTCATCAGGTGACTGGACATCAGCACCGCGCGCCCCTCTGCCGCCATCCGCCGCATGAACCCGCGGATCCAGACGATCCCCTCCGGGTCGAGACCGTTGAGCGGCTCGTCGAAGATCAGCACCGGGGGATCGCCCAGCAACGCCCCCGCGATGCCGAGCCGCTGCCGCATGCCGAGCGAGTAGGTCCCGGCCCTGCGGTGGGCGACTCCCTCCAGACCCACCTCCGCCAGCACCTCGGCCACCCGGCGGCGCGGGATGCCGTTGCCGGCCGCGAGGGCCAGCAGATGGTGCCGCGCCGTGCGGCTCGGCAGCACCGCGCCGGCGTCCAGCAGCGCGCCGACCGCCCTGAGCGGCGCAGCCTGGGCGGTGTAGGGGCGCCCGCCGACGGTGGCGGTCCCGGACGTGGCGGCGTCCAGGCCCAGGATCATCCGGAGCGTGGTCGACTTCCCGGCACCGTTGGGGCCGAGGAACCCGGTCACCTCCCCCGGGCGGACGGCGAACGTCAGGTCGTCGACGGCCAGGACCTCGCCGTAGCGCTTGGTGAGTCCGCGGACTTCGATCACAGTGACTCCAGAGCCGATGGGTGCGTGTGTGCGAGCGGGGTGCGCGCCGTCGTGGTGCCGTGCACCACCCCACCGTGGCCGGGGCGTCTGGACCGGTCTGGACGATGGTGAACGCCCGATGGGAACCACAGGCCGGGCCCACCGGAAATCCGCAGGTCACGGCAGTCCGCCCGGCCGGGACGGACGGAAACTCACACAGAACACTCAGAAACGGAACTGTTAGCCTGCTCGTCGATCAGCTGTTCGCATGAGGAGTGAGTCGCCGTGCCCCGTATCGCGCTCGTGACCTGCGCACCCGGCCCCGACACCGCCGAGGACCGGGATCTTCCGGCGCTGGTCCGGGCGCTGGAGGAGGCCGGGGCCGAGGCGTCCGCCGAGGTGTGGGACGACGCCGAGGTGGACTGGGCGGGCTTCGACCTCGCCGTGATCCGCTCCACCTGGGACTACAGCTGGCGGGCGGCGGAGTTCACCGCGTGGGCCGAACGGTGCGGCACGCTCACCCGGCTGGCCAATCCGGCGGACGTGGTGCGGTGGAACACCGACAAGCGGTACCTCGGGGATCTCGCCGCCGCCGGGGTGCCGGTGGTGGACACCCGGTACCTCTCGGCGGGTGACCCGCTCGACCTCCCCGTCGACCACGAGTACGTCGTCAAGCCCACCTCCGGCGCCGGCGCCCGGTTCGCCGCCCGCTACACGCCCGAGGAGCACGACACGGCCGTACGGCATCTGCGGCGGATGCACGCCGAGGGATTCACCGCGATGGTGCAGCCCTATGTGCGCGGCATCGACACCGCGGGGGAGCGGGCGCTGCAGTTCTTCGGGGGGAACCTGCTGCACGTGAGCCGCAAGGGGCCCGTCCTCACCCCCGGTACGCCCTACGACCAGCGCAAGGTCGCCCACCCCGGGCTGACCGCCTGGGCCCCCACTCCCGAAGAGGCCGCCCTCGCCGAAAAGGCGCTGGCCTCCGTGCCGGGCAGGCCCGAGCTGCTGTACGCGCGCGTCGACCTCGTGGACGGAGAGGACGGCCGGCCCCGGGTGATGGAGCTGGAGCTCGTGGAACCGAACCTGTTCCTGTGGCTGCACCCGGAGTCGGTGCCGCGTGTCGTGGAGGAGATCCTCAAGGCCGCGGCCCGCTGACGGCCGTCCGCTGCAGCAGCCCCCACGTGAACTCGGCGACCACCTCCCGCCGTACGCCGCTCGCGTCCGGAGCGGTGAAGGCCAGCCCCCATCGGGTGGGGGCCGTGCCCTCCAAGGGGCGGGCGGGGGCGAAGGCGCGGGCCGCCTCGTCGACCGTGCAGGACCAGGGCGTGAGGTCCTCGACCGTGCGCAGGACGGGCGCCTGGGCGCCCGGCGCGCGGACCAGCCACTCGTTCCACACCGCACCGCCGGCCGCCGGGGTCAGCACCTCGAAGCGCAGGTCCGGCCAGAGCGGGAGCGGCCACTGCCATGCCTCGCAGTCCAGGTCGCCGATCCTGCGCGGGGTCCTCGACTCCGGCTCGCCGAGCACGGCCCGGTACCGCGACAGGGCCGGGCGGGGGCGCGGCGAGCGGAGCATCGCCTGCCAGCGCCTGTTGGCCTCGCGCATGTCCGCGAGGGAGGCGCCCAGTTCGCGCCGGGCGTCCTCCACCGGGCCGGGATGGTGATCGGCCATGCGGCGTAGCAGCACGAGCTGGAAGTCGATCGGGGTGAAGGGGCTACCGCGTCGTCCGGGGGGCATGGGAACCATCGTCGCCGACCGGGGGCGCTCCGGGGCGGTGGCCGTCCGGGAGGAACAGTACGGAGTTGATGTACCGCGGGCCCCGGAGCGCGTCGTGGGGAAGGACCCGGCGCAGCAGGCCGTGGGTGACGACATAGGCGTTGCGCGCCTGGTGGGACTCCAGCGGGAAGCGGGAGAGCGGGATCCAGGCGCGGTCGGGCAGCACCCAGCCGTCGTAGCCCAGCGTGGACAGATACGTCACCACCGGCTCGATCGGCTGGATACGGGACTCCAGCTCCACGAACAGGGCCGGTCGGTCGCGGGACAGGATTCCGGCGGCTCCGCGGAGCACCGCCGACTCGTTGCCGTCCACGTCGATCTTGATGAAACCGACGTTGTGCAGGCCGAGTTCGTCCAGGGTGACGCAGGTGACGTCGAGGGCCTGGCCGTGGATGTCCCGGCGGATCAGCGAGGACACGCCCCGGTCGCCGCTGTCGCCCGGGGGCAGCCACAGGTGGGCCGTGCCGGGCTGGTCCGAGGCCGCGGCGCGGATCACCCGGACGTTCGGCGGGGCGGTCGCCGTGAGCAGTCGGGCCAGGTGGGGGACCGGTTCCAGGGTCACCACCCGTCGGGCGCGCTCCGCCAGCCTGTGCGTCCAGGGACCGTACCAGCCGCCGACGTCCACCGCCGTGTCGCAGTCCGGCGGGCACAGGTCGTCGAGGCGGGCCAGTTCGGGCTCGTAGCGGGGGTAGACCGCTCTGGCCGTCGCGGCCACCAGACGCGTGGGGAGGAAGGCCGCCACCCGGGCCGCGAGCGTGCGGCGTGCCCTCGTCACGGTGTCGTCCCCGGAGTCCCGGAGCCGCCGCCGGAACCAATCCCGGAGCCGTTCCCGGAGCCGCTCCCGGGCCGGTCCCCCTCCACCCGCGTCAGCATCTCCTCGTGTTCCTCCTCCGACACCTGCTCCCCGGACGACGGCAGCAGCTGCGGAATGCCGTCGACGATCGGATAGCGGCGCCGCAGACGCGGGTTGTACAGCGCCCCGTCCCCCGTGCCGTCCGGCGTGAGCAGATGCAGCGGCCCCTTGTCGAGCGGACAGGCCAGAATCCTCAGCAGTGGGTCATCGGGTTTCACGGTCGTGTCAACTCCCTGGTCCGGACGGGCGGTTGTGGTGCGGTGTCGTGCTTCGGCATGGCCAGCAGTACGGCGACGGCGAGCACCGTTCCCATGACGCGCAGCGCCAGCCGGAGTGGCTCGTCCGGCAGTTGCTCACCGAACGACAGCGTGCCGAGCACCGCCGTGAACAGACAGGTCACGGTCGTACAGACCGGCACGATCAGCGAGGCCCGGCAGCGCTGGAGCGCCGCCTGTGACATCACCAGCCCGAACACACCGGTGAACAGCAGCAGATACGGATAGGGGGATCGCAGCAGGCCGACGACGGCGCCACCGACACCGTCGGCCGTCAGGTGGCTCGACACCCCCTTGATGGCGAGGGAACTGACCCCGTAGAGCAGGCCGACGGCCACGCCGTACTCGACACCCGTCGTGGGCATCCGGTGCCGGCGGCGGGCGTTGCGTTCCGCGGAGCTGTACAGCCACACCCCGGTGGCCAGCGCCGGCACACACACCAGCAGGATCAGTGGATACGGCGCGTCCTGTCCCACCGTGTCGGCGCCCGCGCCGCTCTCCTTCAGCGACAGCACCACCATCAGCAGGGCGAGCAGAATGGCGCCGAGCGCGTACCGTTCCCGGCCGCTGGTCTCCTCGCCCAACAGCCGGGCCGACAGCAGCACGAGCAGCACCAGACCGGAGACGAAGATGCCCTGTGCGGCGGCGATCGGCAGCGTGCGGTACACCGCGAGCTGGGCGGCGAAACCGGCCGCGAGCGCCAGCGAGCCGCCGATCCACAGCGGGCTGCCCACCACCAGCCGCAGCAGTCGCACCGGTTGGCGGATCGACACTTCGGGCAAGCTCGCGAGCGCCCGCTTCTCCAGGACGAACCCGCCGCTGTACAGGACGTTCGCCAACAGGGCCGCGGTCACTCCCCACCACATGGTCCCCCCGCCCCCTTTACGTCCGCCGCGCGTGCAGCAGCAGGATCGACGCGAGCGGCGCCCTGGCACAGGCCAGCCGGTCCAGCGGGCGCAGCGGACGCGGTACCCCGTGGAAGGGGGCGCCTTCGAGACGGACGACGGTGAAGCCGGACGCGGCGACGAACTCCCGCAGCGCACGGGCCGTGTACAGCCGCAGATGACCCACGACCTCCGAGCCCGGCCGCCCGTGGATACCGCGCATGCTGACCTCGGAGAAGACCGGCTGCACCCCGGCGAACAGCAGCACGCGGTTGTACCAGGCGGCGAGATTCGGGGTGGACAGCATCAGATGGCCCCCCGGACGGAGCACCCGGCGGATCTCGTCGAGCGCCGCGTCCGGGTCGACGAGATGCTCGATCACCTCGCTGAAGAGCACCGCGTCCGCCGACCCGGAGGCGAACGGCAGCCCTCCACCGCTCAGTTCACCGCGCACCGCGTACGGCAGCCGGGTGCGGGCGCGGGCGAGGGCGTCCTGGGACCAGTCGACGCCGACCAGCCGGTGGCCGCGCAGATAGGGGGTGGCGGTGGCGGCCGCGGTGCCGTCGCCGCAGCCGATGTCGAGGACCGTGCGCGGTCCGGCCCCGGCGGAGGCAGGGCCGAGCGCGCGGGCCAGCATCCGGGCCTGGCGGCGGCTGCGGGAGGGGCCGGAGGCCACGGGCACGGCCGGATTCTCGTAGAAGTCGCGCAGCTCCCCGGGCGGGGAAGCGGTGGTCGTCACGGGGTTTCCTCCGTGGTGTGGAGATAGTGCGCGAAGAGATCGCGCAGACGGTCGCCGTCGCCGTGGCCGAGCAGCGCGCGCGACCACCGCAGGGCCAGATGGAGCCGGCCCGCGGTGGAGGCGGTGGTGACGGTGAGGCCGCGGGGCATCCGGGCCGGCGCCGAGAACCACACGGCGTGCGCCCGGCCCGCCTCTTCGCCGAAGTCCAGCGGATACGGGATACGGCCGATGTTGCTGAGCAGCGTGGTCGACGTCCAGGGCGCCGCCGCCCTGCGCAGGCCCCGGGTGAGCGCGGCACGGCAGGCGACCGGGGCCCAGGGGGCGGTGAGCAGGGCGGCACCGTGGCCGAGCTGGGGGCGGGAGAGCGACTTCAGTGCGCGGGTGCGCCGGGCGGTGCGGCGCAGCAGTTCCGGCATGTCGTCAGGCTCCAGCTCCTCCGGGCCGAACGGTACTTCGACCAGCCGGGTGCCGTTGCCGATGGGCATCGTGGTGTCCCGGGGGCGGTCGTCGACCGGCATGGTGATGCGCAGGGGGCGGCGCGCCGCGCCGTGCTCCCGGTTCCAGTGGGTGATGGTCAGGGCGGTGGCGACCATGAGCTGGTCGTTGACGGTGTACGGGGAGCCCTTGGGCCGGTGCGGCAGTGCCAGCTCGGTGACGAGCAGGCCGTTGCCGGGCGCCGACTCGGGCCTGCCCGGCGCCACCCGGGCCGGCGGGGCCCAGTGGGACGGGGTGTCCGGCGGGCCCTCGGGCGTCTCCGGGGGACGTACGGGCGGGGCGGCCGGGGCGTTGTCCCGGCCGCCGTAGAGCTCGGCGGCGGTGGCCAGGACCCGGAGGCAGGCGGGACCGTCCGCGGCGGTGTGGTTGATGGTGAGGAGGAGAACGGTGCCCTCCCCGCCCACCACCTCCAGCCGGACCGGCGGGGACGCGGTGAGCGGGGGCGCCTGGGTGAGCGCCCGGGTACGGGCGCCCGGCAGGGCGTCCTTACCCGGCGGCGGGAAGCTCACCACCTCCACGTCCGGTCCGTCGGTCAGCTCCCATTCGTAGCGGCGCCGGTACCAGGGCCCCGGGGCCTCCCGGACGAGGATCCGGGGGTGCCGCCGCAGCGCCTCGGTGAACGCCTTGCGCAGACGCGGGGGATCCAGCTCCCCGGGGAGGTGCACCTCGATGTGCACCGTCTCCGGTTCCTCCTCCTGCAGGCAGTGCCGGGACACCTCGTCGACGACGGGGAAGGGGACGCGAAGGGGTGCGCTCATACGGGCCGGTCCTCTCCCGACCGGCCCCGTGCCGGGGGCGGGGGCACGAACGGACGCGCCCGGGCTGCGGAAGGCGGCGGTGGTGGTGTCGGATACGGTGCGGCGGCGGGCGCCGTGACCGGGGGCAGGACCGCCGTGGTGCCCGGTTCGTCGTCCGGACGCCCGCCGTACGGCTCCCGCTCCCGCTCCCGTTCCGCACCGAGGCTCACCAGGCCCGCGAACAGGCCTGTCAGTGCCAGCAGCTGGGCCACCCGGCCGAACGCTCCCGCGCCCGCGCCCACCGGCTCGCCCGCACCGAGCGCCGCCGCGATGCCCGCTCCCGCGAGCCCGGCGAACGCGATCGGCACCAGCAGCGCGTGCCGGCGCCACGCGAGCACCGCCAGGGCCGGCACCAGCAGTGCCCACCAGCCCGCGATCACCACGCCGACCAGCGTCAGCGCCACCGCCCCGAGCCAGGGGCCGGGCGCCGGAGGCACCGGCCGCGGCAGGTCGGGGCCCGCGGCCTTCCGGCGCCAGAGCACCAGACCGATCAGTACCGCGATCCCGGCCCCGCTCCCGATCAGCCCGGCGTCGTACGTGGTCGCCGGCTCGTAGGACAGCTTCACGGTGCCGCCCTCGCCCGCCGGGATCCGCCAGCCCTGCTGCCAGCCGTCCAGCCGCAGCGGGGTGAGCTCCTCGCCGTTCAGGGTGGCCTTCCAGCCGTCGTTGTGGTTCTCGAACATCGTGAGGTACGAGGCCGCTCCCGAGCCGACAGCCACCTCGCGGCGGTCGCCCAGCCAGTCCTGTATCCGCAGCTCACGGCTCGAGGCCGACGCCTCCGGCACGGTCCCGCGGGTCAGCGTCACGTCCGTCAGCGCCAACGGGCCCGCGTCACCGCCCTCCACCTGGTGTGTTCCCGTCGACAGTTCCAGCGCACCGTCGTCGCGCCCGCCCTGGCACAGCGTCACCTCGACCGGCCGCCGCTCCACCAGGTCGCGTACGGTCCCCCGCACGCCGGTCTCGTACAGCTCGCCGTCCACCGCCAGTACCGGGCCCTTGCCGCACTCCAGGGAGAACTCCCTGGTCTCCCGTGGCTGCGGGGTGCGGTACGCGTCGAGGGCCGGAACGTACGCCTCGGTCAGTCCCACCGGCAGTTGCATGTCGTCGTCGACCGCCGGGTTGTGCACGGTGAGCGGGGCGGTCCGGGTGACCGTGATGTCGAGGCGGTCGGTGGTGATCGGCGGGAAGCGGACCCAGCCGTTGTCGTCGACGCCGGCGATCGCCGCGCCGTCCGGGGAGCTGATGTGCACCTCGACGGCCCGCGTGGACAGCCCGCCGGCCGGCGCCAGCACCACTTCACCGACCGGCTGCCTGCCCGTCCAGCTCAGATGAACGGTCGGCCGGGCGCCCGCGATCCACGCGGTGGTCAGATCCCCGTCGGTGAGATTGCGGGCGGACAGCCCCGCGCCGAGGCGGGCCGTGGAGTCGGCGGTGGCGGTGATCCGGTTGCGCTGCTCGGGCGCCACCTCGTACAGCAGCCGGTCCAGCGCCTCGCCGGGCACGGCCACCGCGCTCGCCGTCACCTCGTACGTCCCCGCCGTCCCCGTGTCGAACCGCCGGTGCAGCCCCGCCTCGCTGCCCGCGAGGGACATCCCGGTGGGGTCGGCGGCACGGTGCAGGGAGACGATCTGTGCGGATGCGGTGGACTTCCCGGCGTCGGCGGGCAGCCGCAGCAGCCGCGTCACCTGCACGTCGGGCAGGTCGACCTCGGAGAATCCCGCGCCGGTGAGGCCGGGCCGCTCGGCGGTCGAGTCGACGATCGTCAGCTTCATCCACCCGGTGGACCCGGCGGGCGCCTTGATCTGCTGCTTGGTGCCGTTGGCCCGCAGGAAGGAGGTCTCGGACCCGTTCTCCGTCTCCACCCGCACCCGGGTCGGCGCCGCCCGCACACCGTCCTGGGGCAGCGGGGTGAGGCCGATGGTGTCGGGCATGTCGTAGGTGCCGTCGAAGCCGATCCGCAGCCACTGGCCGTCCGGGGAGCCGTCCGAACCCTCTGCCCAGGCGGTGTCCGGATTGCCGTCGAAGGCGTTCACCGGGTCGTACTGCGGCAGATGGAACAGCCAGTTGCCGTAGGACGAGGCCGTCACCGAGCGGGCGCCGCGCAGCTCGGCCACCGTCTGGTGGTCCAGGCCCTCGGTCGGCAGGATCTGGCGCGGCCGCTCACCCGCGTCCTGGGCGGCGTCCGGCGCGTTGCGCTCGTCACGGGTGTACGTGTACGACGTGTTGGCGTTGACCAGGCCGAACCGGGTGTCCGCCCGCCGCATCCCGTCGCCGATCACCTGCACCGGCGGTGTGCCGAGCCCCGGGTGCTCGTCGCCGGTCAGCACGGCCGGCCGGCCCCGCAGTTCGTCCGCCAGCGGCAGCAGCGCCTCGGGGCCGCCGGACACCACGGCGGTGTCGGCGACCGGCAGCAGCCGGGCCTGTCCCGGACGCGGGACGTCCGCACCGGCCGGACGGTAGATCTCCACCGCCCGCTGCCGCGGATACAGGCCTTCCACCTGGAGCGGGGTGCCGTGCGCGATCACCCCGCCGGTCGTCACCGGTCCGAGGCCCTTGGCCCGTTCGTACCCGGACTGCTCCAGGGTGCGCTTGACCGTCGCCGTCGGCACCTGGCCGATCTGGTCGGGGTCGAGATCATTGCGGACGACCACGTAGAAGACGCCCGCCCGGCTCAGGTAGTCGGCGAGTCCCGGCACTTCGCCACCGGTCAGCAGCGCCTGTTCCACCGCGTCCATGGCACGCCGGTTGCCGGGGGTGCCGAACGGCACGTAATCGCGCTGCGCCCAGCGGGAGTCGGCGACCACGTCCAGCGGCTGGTCGATGGTGGATCCCCAGGTGTGGATGCCGTGCGCGGTCGCGGGGACGACCAGGGCGCGCGAGTCGGGAGAGTTCTCCTCCAGCCAGTCGGCCGTCGCCTGCCAGTACGTGGGTATCTCCTGGAACGAACCCTGTCCGAGGATCGACCCGTTGAGATACGGCCACATCAGCCCCGGCAGGACGAGAACCGCCGCGACCAGCGGTGCGAACCGCCGGACTCGCATCCGATGGGCTCCGCGTGCCTCCGCGGACACCCCCACGAGATGCGCCAGTCCCAGGGCGAACGCGAGCGCGAGCCCTGTCTGGAACTTGTAGATGTTGCGGAACGGTGCCAGCCACCCGTCCAGCCAGCCCTGCACCACCGAGTGGAACGGGGCACCGAACGCGCCCCCGTACCCGGCCAGCAGCACCAGCGCCGCCACCAGCACGGTCAGCACCAGCCAGCGCCGCTCCGGCATGTCCCGCCGGGCCAGGCCGGCGAGGCCGAGACCCGCCGCGAGCGCCGAGCAGACGATCACCGGCACCGAGGAGGCGACCGCCCAGCCGGCCGGCAGCCACGCCTCACCGAAGTGCAGATACGCCACCCAGTTCCCGGCGCCGCGCAGCGCTTCCGTCGCCGCCATGGTGTCGGTGGTCGTCCGCGACGTCTCGATGTAGGGAAGGAAGTTCTCCCCGTGGGCCCCGAGCAGCAGCAGCGGTATCCACCACCACGCCGTCGCCACGATCATCGCCGGCGTCCACCAGGCGATCAGCCTGCGCTGCCGCGGCCCCGGCGGGCGGGAGAGCAGGTACAGCCCGACCGGCAGCAGGGACGCCAGCGTGGAGGCCGCGTTGACCCCGCCCATGAACGGCACCAGCAGCGCGGAACGCAGCGCCGCGACCCTGGCCGTGTACCGCTCGTCCGTCAGCGGCAGCAGCACCCACGGCAGCAGCGCGCCGGGCAGCGCGGCGGCCGACGTCGAACCGATGACCGCCGTGAACACCGGCCACAGCGCGTACGCCGCCGCCGCGAGCAGCCGGGACGCCCCGCTGCCCACGCGCAGGCGCTCCGCCAGCCGCAGTGCGCCCCAGAACGCCACCGAGACGATCAGTGACATCCACAGCCGCTCCGCCAGCCACACCGGCAGCTGCACCAGGTCGGCCAGCCAGTAGAACGGCAGCATCGGCCAGACATAGCCGATGTACTGGTCGGAGATGCCGCCGAACGAGCCCCGGTTGTGCCACAACTGGCCCAGGTCCGCGAGGAACTGTCCCGGGTCGACGGTGACGCCGAGCTTGGTGTCGAAGGTCTGCCGGCCCGGCTGCACCGCCAGGAACAGGACGAACACCACCGCCCAGAAGCCGAGCAGCCAGCGGCGTGACCGCGGGCCCTCCGGGGGGCCCGTGGTGGTCGCACGCGAGGGGACGGCTGCCGGAGGGGGAGCCTGGAGCGTGGTCGTCATTCGGGACACCGCCGGAGGATGAGGAGGAGGTTCCAGGTGGCGAACTCGCGCAGACCGGGCACCTTGACCACGGTCCGGGTGAGGAACGGCCAGTAGCGGGAGCGCGCCGACACGATCCGCACGTCGTCGCGGGCGCGCACCTGCCGCAGGGTGGTGCCGATGTGCACGGGGAAGAGGTTCTCGCCGAGCGTGTGCTTGGCGGGCCTGCCGGTACGGCGACGGTAGCGGGCGCGGGCCCGCTCGGCGCCGAGGTAGTGCCAGGGCGCCCACTCGTGACCGCCCCAGGGGGACAGCCAGTTGGTGAACGACACGTAGATCAGTCCACCGGGCCGGGTCACCCGCGCCAGCTCGCTGAGGAAGGTCCCCGGGTCGGCCACGTGCTCGAGGACGTTGGAGGAGAACGTGACGTCCGCGGCTCCGTCGGTGAGCGGCAGCAGATACCCGTCGGCGATCACGGTCCCGTCGGGAGGCTTCTCGCCCAGCTCCCGCACATCGGGCTCGAAGAGATAGGACTGAGCCCCTCGCCGACGGAACTCCTCGGTGAAGTGCCCGCTCCCGCCGCCGACATCGACGACGATCCGCCCGGCCACGGGGCCGCCGTACGCCTCGACCTGATCGACGGCGTCCCGCGCGAGTAGCGAGTAGCAGACGTCGGGCTCCTCCTGCTCCCGCAGGAAGGCACGGAAGAGGGCAAGCGACCGCCGCAGCGAGGGGTCCCTCACCGCTCGGGTCCGGCGAGCAGACCCGAAGGGGCGCGGGGCCGGGTCCACCCGCGGTTCGGCCGTGGGGCGCGACCGGGCGCGACGCTCCCGCAGCCGCGCCAAAACCGTACGGTCACGGTGCTCACGCGTCACGATGCGCAACCCCGAACCGCCTCACGGGCAACCGCCCGAAACCGCCGCACCGTGTGCTCCCAGCGATACCCCGCCGCGTGCTCCCGGGCGGCCTTGCCCATCAGTTCGCGGCGGTCCTCGGCAAGGGTCAGCGACATCCAGGCCGCCGCGAACGAGGACTCACCGTGCGCCAGCACGCCCGTCTCCCCGTCCCGCACGGAATCCCGCAGCCCCGGCACGTCGAAGGCGACCGCCGGGGTCTCGCGTGCCGCCGCTTCGGTGACCACCAGCCCCCATCCCTCCACGGCGGAGGGATGCAGCAGCAGCCACGCGGCGCACAGCAGCCGGTGCTTCTCCGCCTCGGAGACATGCCCGGTGAACTGGACTCCCGGGCCGGCGAGCCGCTCAAGCCGTTGCCGTTCCGGGCCGTCGCCGACGATCACCAGCCGGCCGCCGGTGACCGGCCGCACCCGTTCCCAGAGCCGCAGCAGCAGATCGATCCGCTTGTACTCGACGAGCCGGCCGACCGCCACGAACAGCGGTTCCGGCGACCGTTCGGCGAGCGGTCCGGGCTCGGCCACACCGTTGTGCACGACGCGTATCCGCTCCCGGGGAACGCCGATGTCGCGCAGCGCGTGGGCCGTGGACGGCGACACGGCGACGACCAGCCCGTGCCGGCGGGTGCCGGTGAGCGCCCAGTGCTCGAGTCTTCGTCCGATGCGTGCGGCCGGCGCCAGGGGGCCGCCGAACCGCATCTTCCACAGATCGGTGTGAACATGGTTGACCAGGCACAGTGTGGGTCCGTGGTGCCACAGCGGTGCCAGATAGGGCATGCCGTTGCACACCTCGACCAGCAGGTCGCAGTCGCCGACCTGACGGGCGAAGGCGGAACGGGCGCGCAGATAGTGGCCGTACGCTCCGCCCGCCGACACCACCCGGTAGTCACGGAAGGCCGCGGGCCCTCCGCACAGCAGGGTGACCTGGTGACCCATCCGGGTCAGGCCGTCGGCCAGTCGGTCGACCAGCAGCTCGGAGCCGCCTGCCGACGGATTGCCCAGGTCGCGGTGGGCGAGGAAGACGATCCGGCGGGGATGTGGGGGGAGCGCCGGAGAGAGCTGCGACGCGCTGGGGAGCGCGGTGGACAGCTGGGACGGCACGTGCTGGGGCATCGGTGCTCCAACTCGTCTCGGGGAACTCGGCGTGGGGAACGCGAGGAGGTGAAGAGGTGGGGTGGGAACGAGCCCCCTGCGGGGGCCCGAGGAGGTTCCTGGGTGAGGGGTGTGGACGGACTGTGGTTGGGTGGGGATTGGACAGTTTTCGCCCAGACGTTCCCTGCGGCTACTCACGAGCGTGACAATTTCCGGCTTTTCTTACTCGTGAGTCACTTCACTTGGTGAGGGGTGACCGGGGAGTACCGGACATATCCGGGTCTTCCTCGACCTTTCGCCCGCGTATCACCAAAGCGCCACCGATCGCCGTGAGGACGAATCCCGCCACAGCGGCCCCGACGGGCAAGGTCTCACCCACCAGGCGAAGCTGACCGCTGTCCCGCTCGGCCTGCCGCACGGCCTCCTTCTGCGTCTCGTCCGTGAACGCGAGCCCCTTCTCGGCGTCCAGCAGCACCGCCGCGTCGGTGTCCCCGCCCGGCGCCCGCAGCGTCTGCCTGGGGCTTGTCCGCGCGAAGACGACCCGGCCGGTGCGCTGGTCGACGATCAGCTCCACGCCGTGGTTGGAGTACCACTCCTCGGCCAGCACCTGCGGCCGGTCCGGCTGGTCGACGAGGCGGCCGGGCACCATCCGGGTTCCGGTCTTCGTCGGCGGCACCGAGGCGGTGAAGCGGTAGCCGGTGTAACCCTGGACCTTCCCCGTGCCCCGGTAGCGCATGACGACCGTGTCGCGGAGCGTGTTGTCCCACCACTGGTAGGAGCGTTTCTGCACGTCGAAGGGGAACTTCAGGTACGCCTCGCCCTTGATCTTCGGCTTCGCCTCACAGCACTGCACGGGCTTGGTGGTGGTGCGGTCCAGCACCCAGCGGTGCGGGGTGAAGCTCAGGGCGTCGTGCGGGTCGGCGGCCGGCAGTGACTTGTCCGTGTCGACCGAGGTCGTCACGTCCCACACCGCGTTGCCGGTGCGTTCGCTCTCCTCGACGTCGCCGCGCACCCGCTGGGTGATGGTGATCTTCTGGTCGGGCACGGTCTCGACCTTCTCCAGGTCGAAGACGCTGCCCCGGCCGGTGTAGACGGCGGTGGTGTCGATGTCGACCGGGTTCACCGCGGCCCGCGGCTGCACGTACCAGGCGAACAGGGGCGCCAGCACCAGCAGAAACGTGCCGAGACCCAGCAGGATCAGGGAAAGAGGGGAAGTTGTACGGCGCATCCGGGCACTCCAGAGGCTTGGGACGGCGCGGCGCGTACAGGCCGACGCCGTACGGGAAGGTGCGCGTGCGGGAGTTCCCCACCCCCTATGAGCTGGGAACCGTAGGCGCCCCTTGACGCAGTGTCAATGTCATGTCGACACTGTGGGCACGACACACCGGGGTGGTCGGTCACAGTGGGGGTGGGGAAAAACCTCCCGACAGAGAGGCTGACCCTGCGATGTCCAGACTGCTTGCTGCCGCCCTGACGGTCGCGCTCGCCGCCGCCCTCGCCGTAGGCGCCGCGGTCGGTGTCGTGGCCCTGCTCGAAGCCACGCCCGACCAGCCGAACACCCCATTGATCACCTACGAGCAAGCCGGTCAGGGGAGTTGACCAGTGACGGCGTCCCGCACCCTCACGGCCCGATCCGCCTGGCACGACGTACCGCGCCACCAGGTACGCCGGTTCGCCGAGATCGCCATGGCCGACGCGCCAGAGCTGGCCGAGGCCATCATGAGCGAGATCCAGCGCGAGTACCCGCATCTGCCGGTCATCCTCGACGACTCGGGTGAGCCCCTGGCACTCGTCGGCATCCGCCGCGCCATCGAGGACTTCGTCCAGCATGTCGCGCACGCCGACTACTCGGTGGGCCGGCCCACCGTACCGCCGGGAGTCTTCCAGGACTTCGGGCGGGGCGAGGGACTCAACGGCCGGTCACTGGACGCCCTCCAGGCGACCTACCGCATGGGCGTCCGCCTCGCCTGGCGCCACTTCGCCGAGATCGGCCAGCGGATCGACATCCCGCCACCCGCCATGTACGAACTCGTCGACGCCGGATACGAGTACCTGGACGGCCTGGTCGACCAGTCGGTGCGCGGATACGCCGAGGCCGCCGCCCGCCAGGCCGGGGAACGGCTGCGGCTGCAACGCCGGCTGATGGAACTGCTGCTCGCCGAACACCACCGGGGCGACCCGGCCGACGCGCTCGCCGAGCGGGCCGCCCGGATCGGCTGGCCGCTGCCCGGGAAGGTCGCGGTGGGCGTGCTGCTGCGCCCGGCGCGGGAGGCGGTGGCACCCGCCGTGGGCCAGGGGGTGCTGCTCGACATGGAGTACGAGCAGCCTCGCATGGTCGTGCCCGAACCGGACGCCGCCGGCCGCCCCGAACTGCTGCACCGCGCGCTCACCGGCTGGTCCGGGGCGATCGGACCGCCCGTGCCGGTCGCCGACGCGGCGAAGTCGCTGCGCTGGGCGGAGGCGGCCGTACGGCTGATGCAGCGCGGGCTGCTGCCCGCCGGTGAGGTGCTGCACTGCACCGAGCACACCGAGGCGCTGGTGCTGCTCCAGCCGGAGGAACTGATCGAGGACCTCGCGCTGAGATGCCTGGCCCCGCTGGCGCACTGCGGTCCGGCGCACGGCCGGCGCCTGGCCGAAACGCTCCTGGCATGGCTGGAGACGCGGGGTGGGGCGCCCGAGGTCGCGGCCCGTCTCGGCGTCCACCCGCAGACCGTCCGCTACCGCCTCCGCCAGATCCGTGAAATGTGGGGCGACGCCATCGACGACCCGGACCGCCGCTTCGAACTGGAACTGGTGCTGCGGGCCCAGCGGCTGCGCGGCACCCTCGGCGGACCGCGCTCCTGACCCGGCCCCGTACGGCAGAGAGGAGCCTCCTTCACCACTCCACGAGCGCGCAGGACGAACGCCCCCCATTGCCCGCCCCGGTGGGCTGTGGCTAGCCTGTGTTCGTCATGCCGATCGCCTGTTGAAATCTCGAACGAGGCGCAGGCGCCGTGAGACACATAGGAGGGGGCCGGTCGTGGGACGCCTCGTACCAGCCGTGACCCGGGCTCTCGACATCCTCGAGCTCTTCCTCGACGGGGACGGGACGCTCTCCGCCCCGGACATCGTGCGCAGACTCCAGCTGCCGCGCACCACCGTTCACGAGCTGGTGACCACGCTCGCCGCCCGGAAGTACATCGTCCCGGTGGCGGGCCAGCCCGGACGCTACCGGCTCGGCGTGCGCCCGTACCAGCTCGGCGCCCGCTACGCCGAACACCTCGACCTCGCCGCCGAGGGCCAGCAGGTCGCCCGCTCCGTCGCCGAGACCTGCGACGAGACGGTGCACGTGGCGATACTGGAGGACACCGACGTCATCTACATCGCCAAGGTCGACTCCACCCACGCGGTCCGCATGGTGTCGGCGGCCGGCCGTAGACTGCCCGCCCACTGCACCTCCGTCGGCAAGATGCTGCTGGCCTCCCTTCCCGAACACGAGCTCACCGCGCGCTTCCCCGACGACGCGGAGCTGACGGCGATGACCCCCAACAGCATCACCGACCCGGCCGCCCTGCGCGAGAGCCTGGCGGAGATCCGCGCCCGGGGCGTCGCCGCGGAGAGCCGCGAGTCCAACCCGGACGTCTCCTGCGTCGCCGCGCCGGTGCGCGACCGCACGGGACAGGTGGTCGCCGCGCTGTCCATCTCCGTACCGATGATCCGCTGGAGCGACGAGCGGCTGGGCGAGCTGGAGCAGCTCGCCGTCAAGGGTGCCGCCGAACTGTCCGAGCGGCTGGGCCACAGGAGCGTTGCATGACGAACACCTTCGACGTCGCCGTCCGCGCGGAGGCGGCCCTCGGTGAGGGCCCCACCTGGGACCCGGCCACGGGACGCCTGCTGTGGATCGACATCCTCGGCTCCCGCGTCCACACCTACGACCCGGCCACCGGCCGGCGCACGGTGCGCCGCACCGACCAGCACGTGGGCGCCGTCAAGCCCCGCGCGGGCGGCGGCCTCGTCCTCAACCTGCGGGACGGCATCGGGTTGATCGACCCCGACGACACCTTCCGCTGGCTGCACCGCGAGCCCGTTCCCGGCCGCCGCGCCAACGACGCCGCCGTCGCCCCCGACGGGGGCCTCTTCGCGGGCACCATGCGCTACGACGAGGCTCCGTGCGGCGGCACCCTGTCCCGCGTCAGTGGTGACGGCACGGTGAAGGTCCTCCTCGACGACGTGGCGGTGAGCAACGGCATCGGCTGGAGCCCCGACGGCCGGCTGATGTACTACATCGACTCACCGACCCGCCGTCTCGACGTCTTCGAAGTCGGCGAGGCGGACGGCCGCATCAGCAACCGCCGCTCGGTCGTCGCCCTCGAGGACGGCGCGGGCTTCCCCGACGGGCTGTGCGTGGACGCCGACGGCTGCGTCTGGGTGGCCCTGTGGGACGGCGGCGCGGTCCGCCGCTACACGCCGTCCGGCGAGCTGGACCGTGAAATCCGCCTGCCGGTCCCCCGCGTCACGGCCTGCGCCTTCGGCGGACCCTCCCTGACCGACCTCTACATCACCACGGCCCGCGTCGGCCTGACCTCCCCCCACCCCCTGGCGGGTTCCCTGCTGGTCGTCCCGGGAGCGGGCAAGGGCGTCCCCCAGCCCGCCTTCGCGGGCTGACGCCTCCCCGGCCCCCCGCTCCTCAATCGCCGGAGAGTTTCAGCCCCTCCGGCGATTGAGGAGCGGGGTCCGGGGCGGAGCCCCGGGTTCGGGACGGGAAGGGGTGGCGGGGGCGAGAAACCTCCTGGCGCGCCCCTGCGCCCCCGCGCCCCCGCCCCTCACACCCCCGACCGGTCCAGCGCCCGCAGGACCTCCCGCTCACCCGCCGTCAGCGGCGGCCGCGTCGACGGCGGCAGCGGAGACCCCGCGACAGCGGCCAGCACCGCCCCCGGCCGGAACATCCGCGTCGGCGGCGTCCGCAGGCTCGTGACGTCCCAGATCGCCGAGGCAGCCGGATACGACCCCGTGGCCGCCCTCATCATCCGGCGGGTGTACGCCGTCTGCACCCGGTCCGCCGCCGTCGGCCGGCCACCGCGCACCCCGGGATACAGCACGTCCTGGCCGACGGCCATCGACCAGGCCGCGTCCGCCGAGCGCGCAGCGCCCCGCACCACCCGCCGCGCCAGTCCCGGCACGCCGAACCCACCGGCCCGCCCCAGCTCACGGCTGAGCACCCGCGCACCGAACGCGGCCACCGACATCCCGTGCCCGTACGCCGGATTGAACGTGGCCAGCGCGTCCCCCAGCACCACGAACCCCTCCGGCCAGTGCGGCGCCCTCTCCAGGTAGCGCCGCACATTGCTGGTCGACCGGCTCAGATGCACATCGGTGAGCGGCTCCGCCCCGGAGATCAGCCGCCCCACGATCGGGTCGGGCAGCTGGAGCGCGTAGCGCAGGAACCCCTCCGGATCGGCCGGCGGCTCGCCCCCGCGCGTGCCACCGCAGCTCACCAGCCAGCGGCCCCCTTCGATCGGCATGACCATCGCGCTCCGGGCCGGCCGTGACACATACGGATTGGACTGCACGATCGTCAGCGGAAACCGTTCCGCGCCCTCCGGCACCCGGTAGACGCGCGAGGCGTTGACCAGTCCCGAGTCCACGGCCCGCTCCCGCACACCGGTCAGCCCGAGCCCGCCCAGCCAGCTGACCACCCGTGTCCCGCGCCCGCTCGCGTCCACGACCAGATCCGCGTCGAGGTCGGTGTCGCCGCCGGGCGCCGCGATCCGCACCCCGCGCACCCGCGCCGCGGAACCCGTCAGCCCCACCACGGCCGCCCGGCGGATCTCCACCGGTGTCTGTTCCCGCACGGTCTCCCGCACCACCCAGTCCAGCAGTGCCCGGCTGCACGTCACCATGGCCGGACCCTCGCGCCGCCACCGCCGCAGCCAGCCCTCGGGTGTGAGGGCCAGCATGCCCGAGCTGAGCGATATCTCGTGCGCCCCCTCGGCGAGCAGCCGCTTGCGCAGGCCGGGGCCCGGCAGCAGCTCCTCCATGGCGTCCATGCCGCCCGCCATCAGCAGATGGGCGTGCCGCCCCTGCGGCAGCCCCTTGCGGTGTTCCGGCCCGTCGGGCAGCTCGTCCCGGTCCAGCACGACCACCTCGTCCGCCCCCGCGGCGGACAGGACGGCCGCGGCCAGCATGCCGGCCAGACCGGCACCGATGACGACAGCTCTACGCGACATGGGGCTCCTCGGGTTCGGTCACGGATCCAGGAAGGGAGGGCGGCACCGCGCCGTCGGGCGCGGCGCCTTCGGCAGACGGCCGGTGCAGGGCCTGGGCCAGCTCCACCAGCCCGCCGGTGCCGGAGACCTCGGTGGCGTGCAGCCGGTAGGTGCCGGGGGTATGAGGCGGTTCCTCACCGGCGGCGGTCCGCCGTGCGGCGTCGGCGAGCATGGCCGCCTCCGCGGCCAGCCGCGCCTCGTGCGGGGAACTGCCCGCACGCAGCGCGGCGTCCCGCACCCGCTCACGGACCTCGTCGTCGAAGTACGGCGCCAGCGCGAGCAGCGCGTCGTGGATCGACACCTCACGCCACTGCAGCCGTGCCCGGGGCAGCTGCCACCACCCCGTCGGCGGTTTGGGCGCGCAGGACACCGACTTCACCAGGGACCACAGCGTGGCCAGCCGACGGTGGTCGCCCAGCGCCCGCCACTGCGCGACCGCGGACGGCAGCAGATACCCCGCCGAACACAGCAGCGCGGCCAGCGAGGCCATCGGCGGGGCGAGTGTGGTGGACAGGAAGTCGAGGTCGTGGCCCGTCCAACGCGCGACGATCGCGGTGTACTTGGCGGCCTGGAAGCCCACCACGTCCAGCAGCGCCCCCACCAGGATCAGCCGCAGCCCGGTCCGCAGCGGGCCGTCGACCTCGCGCCCCCACTTGACGCACACCGCGCACATCACCAGCATCGCCGCACTGTGCCCGAGCAGGTAGAGCAGGATCATCTCCCGCATGAACGGCGTGTTGGCGTAGTACGTGTCGAGGTCGGTGAGCCGCTCGGTGTCCGCCTCGGCGAGCAGGAACAGGACGACGATGGCGGCCATCAGCAGACCGTAGGCGGCGATGGTGCGCAGCACCCTGCGCCGTACCCGCTCCCGGGAGCCGCCCCGCCAGTTGATCAGCAGCACCAGCACCGAACAGCTGTACGCGCAGAGCATGCCGTAGGTCAGCGGGGCCCCGAAGTTGGGGGTGCCGGTGAGCTCGTTGACGGTGGACAGGGTGGCCGGGGCGGCGCACACGAAGACCAGCGCCCCGAGGACGATCGCCGCGCAGGTCGAGAGGGTCAGCGGATTGCGCATGGCTTCGCGCGGGCGGCGGAACAGCAGCACGGAGGTCATTGCGAACACGAAGGCCGCCAGATAGACGACGAGACTCATGCCGGCCAACTCCTGTCACCGCGAGTTCGGTTCATGCTGTTCCCGCCGTCGTCGTACCGCTCGGCACGGCGGAGGCCGCCGGCACCGGGACGGTTCCGGCCAGTGTGTCGGCGATCCGGGCGAGCACGGCCGGCTCCGGCACCCGGTCGAGGAGCCGGCCGGTGCCGCCGGACGGCGGGACCTGCCGACGGGGGTCGGCCTCCCGCCGTACCGCCGCCGTGATCACCGCGGCCCAGGCGGCGGCCTCCGCCCGTTCGGGATCACCCGTCGCTGCCAGCACCCCGGCGCGGGCGCGGTCGTACAACTCCCGGTCGAAGTAGGCGTCCAGATGGCTGAGCGCGTTGTGGATGCTGGTCTGGCGCCACATCAGCCGGGTGGTGGGGGAGGCGAACCTGGGCCGGGGCAGCCGCAGCGTCCGGCGGGTGAGCAGATCGTCCAGCGTCCGTTCCAGCGGCCCCAGCCGGGCGTAGGCCCGCCGGGCCCGCCGCCACTCGGCGGCGCGGGGCGTCACCAGCGGCACCAGCACCCCGACCACGGTCAGCAGGGCGCCGAGTCCCGCGGCGGCCGGGGAGACGGTGGTGCCGAGCGAGGACCAGTCCCGCCCGGACCAGCGGGCGCCCACCGCGATCAGCTTGACCACGCTGTACCCCGCCCCGCACAGCGCACCGGTGCCGAGCAGGATGAGCCCCGCCCGCAACCCGCCCCGCACCCGGCGCGCCCAGCGCAGCGCGGACACCGTGGTGACGGTCACGGTGGTGAGGTGCGCCAGCAGGTACAGCACGATCATCTCCGCGATGAACGGTGTCGCCGCGTAGTAGGTGTCCAGGTCGGTTCGGCGCTCCACCGGTGCGTCACCGAGGGTGAACGTCACGGCGATGCCGAGGACGACGACGGCATAGGCGATCACCCAGCGGCGGGCGGTGCGGCGCACCCGGGGTCCTCCGCGCCAGTGCACGATCAGGACCTGGGAGGCGGCGCCGTACCCGGTGATCGCCGCGTAGGTGAGCGGCGCCGCCAGGTTCGGCACGCCGCCGAGCCGGTTGACGGCGCCGACCGTCGGCGGCGCCCCGAGGAAGAAGCACAGGCCCGCCAGCCCCAGCACCGCGCAGATCGCCCGCAGATAGGGATCACGCCGGTGCCGCAGCAACTCGGGGGCCTTCACCAGCAGCCCGAGCCACAGCGCGCCGCAGCTGACGTAGTTGAGGAGGCCGCTCATCTCTTCGTCCCGCGGTAGTTGAGCGCGGCGCCGATACGCCCGGCGAGATCCTGGGGGTCCCCCGGGCCCGTTCCGCCCCCGACGGCGTACCCCGAGTCGCTGGAGGCCTCCAGCCAGGTGCGCAGCCGGCGGCCCATCAGCATGCCGAAGCGGTCGGCCTCCTGCTCCTCGGCCAGACTGAAGTCGGTGCGCGCGGCGACCGGCAGCGGGTGTCCACCGGTGTCCGTGGCCGCCTCCCGGCGGTTCATGTGCCACACCTCGTGGCAGAAGATCACGATCTGGTGCCATACGGCGGCCCGCTCGTCCACCACGACGTCGTCGTGCTCGTCGCGCTCCAGCCACAGCCCGCTCGCGGTGTGCGGCGGGAACGCCGCCCGGTGGACGACCACGTCGCGTCCCCGCCATGCGCTGACGGACGCGACGAGCGCCTCGAACAGCACCTCGGGATCCGCCGGCACCGCCACCTCGATGGGGTCGATGAGGGCGTCAGCGAGACGACGCATCTCCTTCCTGGTACGCACCGCTGTCTCCCTGTTCCCCTGGGTGTGGCTCGGTCACCTGTGCAATATGCCAAGACGGGTGCCGTCCCGGCCAGTTCCGTGTGCGGCACGGTCATTCGGTGACCGCCACGGTGTCCCTGGGTGCCACGGCGCGGGCGCGGATCTCCCGGATCACGTCGGGGTGGCGCAGGGCGCGCGAGACGGCCCCGATCTCGCGGAGCAGCTCCGTGGTGTCGCTGCCGTCGCCGCCGTCGTCGCCGTCCTCGTGCGGCCCGGCCCCGGCCGCGTCGAGGATCACCACGGCCGCGGCGAACGCCTTGGCCCGCTCCGGCGGGAAGCCCAGGCCGAGGGCGGCCGCGTACGACCGCTCGCGCAACCGCTCGTCGGTGCGCCGGGCCAGCGGCAGCAGCACGTCACGGATGAACGTCTCGCGCCGGGTCAGCCGCAGTTCGGGGCTGGCGCGCAGCACGAACGGCAGACCGGAGCCGTGCAGGCCGCGCATCAGCAGGTACAGCGGCCGCAGCCGGCGGTGGGCCAGCCGGATCCGCCAGCGTGCGTGCAGGTACTGGCCGGCGTGCGGCAGGATGAAGCCGACCGCTATCGACACGGCCGACAGACAGGCCAGCGCCGGGGCCACGTGCAGGCTGAGCCAGTCCAGGTCGTTCCCGGTCCAGCGGGCCCCCACGGCGGTGAGCTTGGCGGCATCGAACGCGAGGTTCAGCGCGTAGCCGATGCCCAGGAACTTCAGTCCCCAGCGCAGCCAGGCATCCAGTCCATCGGTGCGGATCCAGTTCCAGATCAGCTTCGAGGTGATGAGGACGGCGGCGGTGTGCGCGAGGAGGTACAGCAGGATCTCCTCGCGCATGAACGGCGTGGTGGCGTAGTAGGTGTCCAGGTCCCGGGTCCGCTCCACCGGCACGTCGGCGAGGGCGAACAACACCCACAGCAGGGCGATCACGCCCCCGTAGACGGAGACGACCCAGCGGGTGACGCGCCGGGTGGACGCGGAGTGCTCGGGCAGTCCGTCGCGCCAGGCGATGATCAGCACCAGACAGGACGCGCAGAAGGCGGTCAGCAGCGAATACACCCAGGGCGCCGAGATGTTCGGCACGCCGGTGACCCGGTTGACCCAGGCGATGGTCGACGGCGCGACGAACACGAAGACCGCGCAGGCGAGCAGCAGCAGCCCGCCGACCGCGCGCAGCAGCGGGTCCGTCCAGAGCCGGATGATCGTCGGCAGTTTGATCGCCAGGGCGGCGGCCAGCACGCCGGCCGGGATCCACCAGAAGGACGTGTAGAAGGCGCTGAGGAACGAGGCGGGGCCCATGGCCGCGTCCGCGAACCCCATCGCGTTCCCCCACTCTCATCCGCCGCCGCACTCAAGGCCGTTCGAGCCTACGCGCCGGGGCGTGTCCGCGTCATGCGAGGGCGGGCGGGAGACGGCTTCCCGCCCGGGGTTCCTGCCCGAACCATGGACGAGCCCGTGCATGACCGAACAAGAGGTTGGGGTAATGCCCTGGAAGAATCCATGAGCGGACGGAGCGGGGCACGGGCCTGCCGCCGATCACCGTCTTCGTCTTTCTCCAGCGCCGGATCGGGCCGGGCGTCGCCCACACGGGCCCGGCTGGTCAGTAACTCCGCCCGCCCGAGCCGGGGCCCGGCACCCTGAGCGGACGTGAGCGGCCGGCCCCGCCCCCTCAGGGAGGCGGGGAACCGCGCGACAAGCCCTCACCGAACCGCCGACAGGACCGAACCGCGGAAAGGAACACATGCGCACCGCCCGCTTCACGCTGGACCCCGCCTTCACCGTAGGGGAAGTGAACCCCCGCCTCTTCGGCTCGTTCTCCGATCAGCGCCCGAGCGGGTCGTCCCGCACCCGGCCGAGGGCACGGCACTGCATGACGGCCGGCTCTCCGCCGTACTGGAGCCGCTGTCCTGGAACGTGATCCGGCTGGCGTGAGCCGGGCCGGCGGGCCGTGCGCCCGGGCGGTGGACTCACTTCCCCGGTGAGTCCACCGTCTCCCTCGTCTCCCTCGTCTCCACCGGTTCCACCGGCACCCCGCCCCGCGCCGCCCCCAGCAGCGTCAGCCGTACATCGCGCGGGCCCGACGGTGTGGTCCCGTCGGACAGCACCGCCAGGGCCAGTGTGTTGGACCCACGGGTGCGCAGAATGCCGTTGGGCAGGACGAAGGTGTGCTGCGGGCCGACATCGTTGAGGTACTGGCCCATGTTCCAGCCGTTGAGGAAGATCTGGACGCGGTAGGCGCGTTCCGGGTCGTCCTCCAGGGTGAGGCCGACCGAGGCATCCACGTCCGGGTCGATGCCGAGGCGGAAGTCCGTCCGGTACCAGGCCACGCCCTGCCGCCGTTCCTCGTGCGGGAAGTCCACGGGCCGCCAGTCCCGGTCGTCGTGCCCTGGCAGATGCCAGCCGTCCCGCTCCCCGTGCAGGCCGCCGTTGTTGAGCGGTCCGCGTGCCCGGTCCGGCGCCACGGCCCCCTGGATCCGCCACTCCACCTCCCGCGAACCGCCCCTGAACGCGGCGGCCGTCAGCCCGCGCGCGGCCTTGTGGGTGTCGTCCGCCCGCTCGTCCCCGTCGTGCTGCATCGGCCGGACGAGCACGGACAGCACGTGCCGCCCCCGTGTGCGCAGCTTCCTCGGCACGGCGAAGGCGGCCGTGGCCGTCCAGGTGCCCTTCGACGGCGTGTCCTCGTCCGGTGCCGGCATGCGATGGGTCCCGAGGGGCCGTCCGTCCAGCCAGGCCATCAGCAGGCCGTGCGTACCGGTGCTGTAGGACAGCGACACCGACGTGATGCCGCGCGTGTCCGTCAGCCGCCCCCGGTACCAGACGTCGCCGTAGTGGAAGCCGTAGTCGTCCGCGAAGAGGACCGGCCCGTCCCCGGGCACGGGCGTGCTGCTGTGCGACGACGTGCGGTCGGCCACCGTCCACGCCGAGTCGTCGAAGTCCGGTTCGGACTCGGGGTTCCCGCCGCGCCGCCGCCAGTCGCCCAGCGCGGGCAGGGGCACGGCGGGGACGGCCGGCAGCATCCCCTCCATCACCAGGCTCCGGGCCCGGCCGAGGTACGTGCGCACCGGCTGCCCGTTCCAGGTCACGGAGGTGATCCCGCGTGGCCCCCACACCTCCACCCCGGTCTCGTCGACGACGTCGCCGACGAGGTGGACGGTGGAGCCGCGCAGGGTCGCCGAGCGCAGCATCGCGGGGCCGTACACCAGCAGGGAGCCGGAGGGGGTCTCGTACGGCCACAGGCGCAGCGCGGTCGTGTCGTCGGCGAAGAGCAGCACCAGGGGGACGTCGGAGTCCCCCTCCTTGACGAGCACCCTGCTCAGGCCTCCGGTGCCGAGCGGTGCGACGACGTTCAGCCTGCCCCGGTCGTAGGACCACGCGGGCTCGGTGTCCGCCCGGTCGACACCCGGCTGGATGTCGCAGTCCAGCGCGACCTGTGCCTGCTCACCGCCGCGGCCGACGAACACGGCGACGTCCAGCCGTCCGGCGGTCATGCTCAGCATGGGCTGCGCGGTGGAGTACGCCAGTCTTCGCCGGCCCAGCTTCAGCCCGGAGACGAGCAGCTTGGCGTCGCGCGGTGCCACGGTGACCGGCACCTCGATCCCGGTGTCCGGCAGCATCGAACGGACCTGCCCGGCCGAGTCGTTGCGCACGACGTACACCTGGGTACCGGTGTCGGGGTTGGCCAGGTGGTCCACCGTCAGCCGTTCGTCCTCCGCCCGCACCTCACCCGCCGGGTCCAGCCGGGCGAGGTCGGGCACCGTCCGCACCAGGTGCCCGAACTGCTGGAGCGGGGCCAGCTCCGGTGTGGGCCGGCGGCCCTCGTCGACGGGTGCGCCGGAGCCGTACGAGGTGTGGTCGCCCGCGCCGGGCAGCCACCCCCACGACGTCCCGCCGAACACCGTACGGACGTGCTGCGCGGTGATCCCGTGGGCGAGGTCGCTCAGGTGGCCGCGCCGCTCGTATCCGGCGTCGACGCGGAACCCGGGCGCCGGTGGACCGCCCTCGCGACGGCCGAACCGCCCGTCGCCGTGGAACAGCGGAACGTCGATGCGGTCGGCGCGCGTCTTCGCGTACAGGTGGGCCAGATGGGCGCGTCGGGCCGGACCGTCGGTGGGGAGCCCGCCCCCGTCCTCGAGCCGGTACAGCAGCACGGTGCCGCCGCCCGCGGTGAACAGGTGCCGGACGGCGATGGAGTTGACGGCGCTCAGCCACTCGTCGGCGTGCCGCAGATACTCCGGATCGTCGCTCCGCGCGGTTCCCCCGGTGGCCGTCAGCCACCCGGGGAAGCCCCCGGCGTCCACATCGGGGCCGAGGTACGGTCCCGGACGCAGGATGACGTACAGCCGTTCCTCGGCGGCCGTGGTCAGGAACAGGTTCAGATCCCGCACCCCGGTGAAGTCGTACGTCCCGGGTGCGGGGGAGTGATGGTTCCACGGCACGGGGACACCGACGGCGTTGTGTCCGTGGGCGCGCAGCTTCTGCAGCACGTCCCGCCACAGGGACGGGCTCGGCAGCCGGAAGGGGTGCATCTCGGCGGACCACAGCATCAGGCGGCGGCCGTCGACCAGCAGGGAATACCGGTCGAAGCCGACCCGGTGCCGCCTGCCGTCGGCCCTCGGGGCAGGGGGCGGCGGGCCGGTCGGCACGACGCGCGGACCGTGCGTGCCGGTCGCCGCTCCGCCGCTGCCGACCAGCGCGACACCGAGCGCCGCCGTGCCGGCCAGGGCGGTGAAGGTACGCCTGCTGAGCTCCAAGGGAGCGCCTCCTGTTGGGGTGCCACAAGCGGTGCTGGTGGGCGCCATTGTCTACGAACGGGCGCCCCGCGTTCACACGCGAGGGCCGGTACGCCCTTTGTGTCCCGTCGGGTCGTGGCAGAAGTGAATGGCCAGAGTTCGCTCTGTCCGCCCGTCGCGGGGCTCCATACGATGCGAGCGCTCCCGGCCTTCACCGCACCTTCATGCCTCCTTCACGAAGCCGGGAGCGCATGCGCCTGCCTTCATGGCATGTACATGACGCTTCAACCAACACCCCCCACCGAAGGACGGAGAATCATGGCTGGTGGCCTGCTCATGAGCGCGGCGGCGGCCGCGCTCCTCACCGCCGCGTTACCCGCGCACAACCCGTCGACCGGTTTTGAGGACCCGCCGCCGGACAGGATCGTCATCAAGGTCGCCACGGTGAACGGCTCGGGATGCCCCCAGGGCACGGCGGCCGTCGCCGTCTCGGCCGACAACACCGCGTTCACCGTGACGTACAGCGACTACCTGGCCCAGGCCGGCGGGAACTCCGACCCCACGGCGTTCCGCAAGAACTGCCAGCTCAGTCTGCTGGTCCACGTCCCCCAGGGCTTCACCTACGCCATCGCCAGCGCGGACTACCGGGGCTTCGCCTCGCTCCAGCCCGGCGCGAAGGGCACGCAGAGGGCGTCGTACTACTTCCAGGGCTCCCCGAACACGGAGTTCCGCACCCACCCCTTCGCGGGCCCCTACGACGACAACTGGCAGGCCACGGACGAAACCGACTGGGCGCAGCTGGTCTACGCGCCCTGCGGGGTGCAGCGCAACTTCAACATCAACACGGAGCTGCGCGTGAGCACCGGGACCTCGTCGCCCGACGAGGTCAGCTTCATGGCGATGGACTCCACGGACGGGGACATCAGCACGACGTACCACATGGCGTGGAAGGAGTGCCCGGAGGACTGACCGGCCGCTGAACGGTGGGCGGGCCCCGCGCAGGCCCGCCCGTCTCACCGGCCTCGACGGCGGAGCGGCCATGGGACCGCCGTCCACGAGTGCGGAGTCCGACGCCGGTACACCCGCCGGCCGTGCGCCTGACCGGATATGTGTCGTTCGCCGTAAACCTGTGCGGGAGCGGCGGCCGGCCCGTCGCTCGACGACCCGGCCGCCGGCCGCGGGGTCACTCCGTGCCGGCGTGGCTCCGCAGGTGCAGCGCGCGCAGGGCGACCTCGAGGGCGAAGCGGTGATCGGGGTCGGCGAGCCGGTCGCCCAGGTAGGTGTCCAGGGTCCGCAGGCGGTAGCGGACGGTCTGGGCGTGCACGCCCAGCATCTCGCCGACCTGCTCCGCGGGCGCCCGGGTGGAGATGTGGACCCGGAGGGTCTCGACGAGCCGGTCGCGCCGCCTGGCGGTCAGCTTGTCGAGCGGGGCCAGTTCCCGGGCCGCGACACGGTCGACGAGGGCGGAGTCGGACAGCAGCCACAGGGTTGTCAGATGATCCTCGCAGCGGATCAGCGGGGCGTCCGGTACGGCCCCGTCGTCGACGAGCTGGAGCACCCGGCGGGCCCAGCGGACGGAATCGGCGGCCTGGGCGACCGGTACGGTCAGGCCCACCGCGGCGCGGGTGCCGGCCAGGGCCGTACGGATCATGCCGAGGCGTTCGGGGGTGAGGTCCCCGGGGACGAGCAGGTGCGGCTGCGGTATGTCCAGGTCGGCGAGGACGTCCCGGTCGAGTCCCGCCTGGATGTGTTCCGGCACCGGAGGGCGCAGGGCGACGAGGAAACACGACGTGGGCAGCTCCCAGGCGGCGGCCTTGCACAGCTCGGAGACGGCCGGCCGGGGGAGGGGCGAGGAGGCCAGGAGTAAGTGCAGTAACTGTCTTCGTAACGCGGACTCCTCGGTGGCCGCTCTCTCCCGCACCTCCGCGAACCCCTCGCGGGTGATCGTCTCCAGCTCCTCCACGTACGCGAAGAGGGCGTCGGCGAAGCCGAGGATGAGCGTGGGGGAGAGGCTGTACTGCCGTCCCAGCGTCCTCGCCCGGCGCAGCGCGATCCGGGCGCCCAGCCGGTAGGCGCCCTGCAGGACCTCCAGGTCGCGGCCCTCGTAGGCCTCCACCCGGCCGAACCTGCGCAGCAGTTCGTCCCGCAGTTCGGAGCTGCTGGCCGGGTCGGCGACACGGTCCACGAAGGCGGTCAGTGCCTGCTCGACGCCCTGACGGATCGCGTCGCCGTCCGGTCCGTTGAGCAGCCTGCCGTACACCGGATAGGCACGGGTGACCTCGGTCCGAATCTCGTTCAGCAGCCCCGGGAGCTGCGGTCGCATGAAGGCCGCGAACTGCTTGGGGAGGGGGTCGAGTGGTTCACCGAGCACCGAAGAACGCGCACTTGAGGGCATGAGTGTTCCCTTGCTCTCCGACATGTCCGGTGGCGGGGCGGCCGGGTCCCGCCCGCATCGGACAGTACCCGGACCGTTCCTCTGGGTGGTCACCGGTCTGGATAGTTGACGGTAAATCAACTTGGTTGGGTTGTACATGTCTTGGATAGAAAGCGGTGTCGGTTGTGCGCGGTGGTGTGCGGTGCCCGTGGGGCCGGCCGTGCGCGGGGACCGGCCCCGGGACCCCGCTACTGGGCTGCGGAGTGCCAGTTCTCGGCCAGGACCTTGCCGGCGTCCGGGGCCGCGGTCCCGGGTGCGTTGAGGCCGGTGAGGTGGGTCTGCGTGTTCACGAGGGTGAGGCTGTTGTTCCCGGAGGCGGAGGGCAGTCCGGTCTTGGCGTTCACCGCGGCGTTGATCAGGCCGATGTTGAGGCCGCAGCCGGTGGCGGCGGGGACCGCGAAGGTGTCGTCGTTCTGGGTGGCGCCGGTGAGGTCGATCCGGCTCATCTCACCGGCCGCGTCCGGGGTGCCGTCACCCTGGAAGAAGGTCATCCCGAACGCCGGGTAGTCGCGGTTCTCGGGGCGCAGCAGGATCGGGTCGGCGGCCGTTCCGATGTAGCACTTGCTGCCGAGCAGCGGGTTCTCCAGGTGGATGCGGACCGGCAGGGCGACGATGGGCAGGTCCGTGAGGACGCCCGCGGTCTGGTCGAAGGCGTAGGGCGCGCCCACGGACTCCATGGTCGCGGTGATCTTGTTGAGGCTGGAGTTCTCCAGTGACTCGCAGATGCCCGTGATCACGAATATGTCGCTCGGACACATCAGGCCGAGCAGTCCGCCGGGCACGGTGGCGGGCTCGGCGATCAGTGCGCCGGAGGCGGGGGCCACCACGCTGCTGGTGCCGTCCGCGTTCTGCACGACGCCCATCTGGAGGCTGGTCTTCCCCGTGACCACGGTGGTGTCGCCCAGTTTGATGGAGCCGCTGGCCGAGGTGGAGACCACACACTGCGGGGTCTTGGCGAAGCCGTCGGCGGCCAGCATCGCCGGGTGGTCCACGGGGCAGCGGGTGAAGGGGGCCCACTCGCCGTTCAGCGTGGGCTCGGCCGCGGTCGCGGTGCCCAGGGAGGCGAGGGCGCCGAGCGCGGTCAGCGCGGAGACGGTGGCGAGTCTGGTGCGGGTGGAGAACCGGGGCATGGGGATGGCCTTTCGTGGGTTGGCGGAGGTGGGAGGGCGGGCCGGTTCAGCGTTCGGCGACCGGAATCTGATAGGGCTGGAGGTCCTCCGTGCACTGGCCCTTGGTGTCCGGGGTCTCGAACACCGGGACGAGGGGTGTGCACGTCTGGCCCTGGACCTGCTTGATGTAGTTGCCGGGACCGGAGACGGTGGCGGTGAGCAGACGGTCGAGGTCCTCGCCGTCGGTGCCGCAGCCGGTGAAGGCCGGGATGGTCACCTCGCCGGACAGCGGTCCGCCGGTGAGGAGCGTGTAACCGATGGAGTCCTCGCCGAAGACCTGCTCGGCCTTGCCGTACAGCACCACATGGTCGCCCGGGTGCTTCGCGGGGTCCGGTTCGACGGAGGTGAGGGACTTCCCGGTCCGGCAGCCGGAACCGACGTCCAAGGGGGTCCCGTTGACCTCGAGCGCGGTGACCTGGGCGATCAGGGGGACCCGTACGTAGGTCTCCGTGGTGATGAAGAAGTCGGAGTAGCGCATCGTCATGCGCGCGTTGATCTTCATGGGGCCCGTCTGCTTCAGCACCATGGTGGCTTTCACCGGGGTGAAGTCGAAGGAGAGGAAGGTGCTGTCGTAGGGCGGCGTCTCCTTGCGCCCCTGGTAGTTGAACTCGCCGGTCGCCTCCAGGGTCATGACCAGTTGCTCCGGGTCGAAGGGTTCGTCGGGCGGGGGCTGGAACTCTCCCCCGTCCATGATCAGGACGCAGGACGGCGGGAGGTACGAGGCGCCCTTCTGCTTCTTCACGTTGGCGTAGCCCGTGACGTAGGCGTTGAGCGATCGCGGCATGGGCGGGTGCTGCTCGTCGTAGCGGCACGGCGGCACGTCACGGTCCGCGGCGGTGCCCGGTGAGTTCTCCAGCACCCTCGGCGACCGGTCGCCCTGCTGGTCCCGCTGTCCGTTCTCCGGCGCCGAGGACGTCCCGTCGGGTGCCGGTGCGGACGGTGAACCGCCGGCCCCCGGTGAGTCGGGACCGACCGGCACGGTGGCCAGCAGCCGCTTGTCCGGCGCGTCCTCGGCGGGGGCGCAGTCGACGGTCAGTGAAGCGCTTCCCGTGCTGCTGGGGCTGTCGCTGTCGCTGTCGGCACCGGTGCCGGCACCGGTTTCGGTGCCCTCCGCCGTGCCGAGGGCCAGATCGATGGCCAGGGCGCCGGCGGTGAAGGTCAGGTCGCCGTCGCTCCGGCCCGCCACCGAGGGGACGTCGCCCCGCGTGGTCAGCGTCAGCGGCCCGGACTCCGGCAGGGCGACGGGCTCGGAGCTCCCCCGCCAGGTCGCCGCCGCCGTGGCCGAGTTCTGGGCCACACCGACGGCGAGCCGGGTCACGGGGCGCACCTCGGCCGCGTCCCGCGCGGTGAGGTCCGCCACCGCCTGCGCCGGGAGTTCCACGGTGGTCGTGACGCCGGTGGGCGAGAACGCCTCGCCCGCCTTCACCCGTTGCGGGAAGTCCGCCGAGATCCGCACCGTCGCGGGCGCCTTCCCCGAGGGGAGCGCGCAGACGTAGGGGAGTTCGGCGTCGACCTCCTGGGTGCCCGCGGCCGAGGCCGTGGTCGGGATCAGGGCGGCGAGCACGACGAACGCGGCCATCGAGGTGAGCTTGGCGCGGGCTCGGCGTGGCCGCGGGATGACGGCTCGTTGGGCTCTCATACAACTCCGCTCGGCGGAAGGGACGGTGTCGGCGGTATCCGGCGCAGAGCCCGCGAACGCCCGGCCGGGGGTGCCGGCCGGGCGGTTGTCAGCGGGACACCGGCTTACGGGTTGGAACCGACGATGGTCGGGATGGTGTTGGTGCCGGCCACCTTGACGGCGTAGTTGCCCTTGAAGGTGGGCTTCGTGGTCGGCGTGACGATCGCGCCGCAGTTGACGGGGTTGCTGACCGCCAGTTCACCGGCGACGCTGTTGACCGCCAGGATGCCGGTGGAGTTGGTGTAGGTGGCCGAGGCCTTGCCCGTCACCGTGAACTTGCAGATGCCGGCGCTCACGTTGGCCTTGACGTTGCCGATGTAGCCCGTGGTGACTCCGGTCGAGGCGTTGTAGTCCACCGCCATGACGTCCCAGGGGACTACGGCCATGGTGGTGACGTTGCCCAGGATGCTGGTGCAGGGCGCGCCGGACGAACCGAAGTTCATGGTGGTGATGTCGGCGACGTCCCCGGGGTTGCCGGTGGTGCTCGCCATCGTCCCTTTCGCGGTCGAGGACGTGCAGGTCATCGGGATGGTGGCGGTCAGCACGATGTTGCCGACGTTCACGGCCTCGAAGGAGGCCGGGGAGGGGCTGACGGTCCACACCGTGGAGGGCACCGCGGAGGCGGTGCCGACGGTGAGGCCCAGTGCGGCCGCGGCCGCACACGCCGCGACGGCTGATCTCTTCATGTAGGTCTTCATGGCTCGGGTATCTCCTTGAGGGTTGACCGGCAGAGACGGGCCGTTGCCGAAGTGGACGAGGGAGCGGACGTACGGCCCGCGCTTGGACGTCGACCGTCCATGAGCCATGACGTTACCGGCGGTAAACTTAGCCGAACAATGCGACGGTCCATGATTCTTTTGAAAAGGGAACAAGCTGTTTCCCGGGTGAGTGGTCCGCGCTTCACCTTAGTCATCTGCTGCCAAGGTGGGAATATACGGCCGGTGTGCGGCGGCCGGTCCCCGGTCGCAGCCGGCGGCGGGTCGTGATGCTCACCGGCCAACAAGTTACCGACGCGTTTTTGTGCCCGTGCTGACAGGTTCTGGATGGTCGAAGCGGGTATCCCGGAAAACTCGTATTCCGGTGTTGCCCGTCGAGGTTACTCGGCCGTAACGTGCCGGTGCGGTGCTCGGTTCCAGGTCGGTGGCCCCCGTCGGCCGGAGCCATGACGGACGTTTCCGGCCCACCCTCCCTCGGGTTCGGGCGTTCGTCGGTGGGGTCTCGCGCATCCACACCCCCCAGGAGGTGCGGGACCCTGCGCTGTCTCCGCGGAGACAAGTGCGGGGCCGCGGAGTTGTCTGCGCGGTGACAAGTTCGGGAGGGCCGGCGGTGATCCGTGCCGCACCCGTTGTCGACGAGCTCCGCGCCGACCTAACGTGCGCCCGCAGCGCCTATTCGATGGACGTCCGCTGGAGGTGATATGGGAATCGAAGTAGTGGTCGAGGGCCTGACCAAGTCCTTCGGTAAGCAGAGCATCTGGCGGGACGTGTCACTCACTCTTCCGGCCGGAGAGGTCAGCGTGATGCTGGGCCCGTCCGGCACCGGGAAGACAGTTTTCCTGAAGTCGCTCATAGGGCTGCTCAAACCAGAGAAGGGCCGTGTCCTCATCGACGGAGTGGACATGGTGAACAGTCCCGAAAGGGATATCTACGAGACTCGTAAATTGTTCGGTCTCATGTTTCAGGACGGAGCCCTCTTCGGGTCCATGTCCCTTTTCGACAACATCGCCTTCCCGCTGCGCGAGCACACCCGCAAGAAGGAGTCCGAGATCCGCCGCATCGTCATGGAGCGGATCGAGGTCGTCGGGCTGCTGGGCGCGGAGGGCAAGCTCCCGGGCGAGATCAGCGGCGGCATGCGCAAGCGGGCCGGCCTGGCCCGCGCGCTGGTCCTGGACCCGCAGATCATCCTGTGCGACGAACCGGACTCCGGGCTCGACCCGGTGCGCACCGCCTATCTCTCCCAGCTGCTGATCGACCTGAACGCCCAGATCGACGCGACGATGCTGATCGTCACGCACAACCTCGACATCGCCGCCACCGTGCCCGACAACATGGGGATGCTCTTCCGGCGCGAACTGGTCACCTTCGGTCCGCGCGAGGTGCTGCTCACCAGCGACGAGCCGGTCGTCTCCCAGTTCCTCGGCGGCCGGCGCGAGGGGCCCATCGGGATGTCCGAGGAGAAGGACGCGGCCACCCTCGCCGCAGAGGCGGACACCGCCCGGCCCGCCGGTCCCCGGGTGATCGTCCCGCAGCTGGAACCGTCGCCCGGCCTCCCCGTGCGACGGGCCGTCGCCCGACGGCGTGAGCGAGTCATGGGCATGATCGATTCGTTGCCGCTCGCCGCGCGCTCCGCCATCCGGGACACCTACGCGGGGAACGCCGGGGCGACCACCCTGACGATGCCCGCCGCCGGGAGCGGCGCATGATCACCGGCGCGCTCCGGCAGACCGGCCGGCTCTTCGCGCTCGCCGCCGAAGTCAGCCGCGCCGTCTTCCGAAGACCCTTCCAGTTCCGCGAGTTCGTCGAGCAGTTCTGGTTCCTCGCGAGCGTGACCATCCTGCCCGCCGCCCTCGTCTCGATCCCCTTCGGCGCCGTCATCGCCCTCCAGGTCGGTTCCCTGACCCAGCAGCTGGGAGCCCAGTCGTTCACCGGCGGCGCCAGCGTCCTCGCCGTCGTCCAGCAGGCGAGCCCGCTCATCGTCGCCCTGCTGATCGCCGGCGCCGGCGGTTCGGCCATCTGCGCGGATCTCGGCTCCCGCAAGATCCGCGAGGAACTCGACGCGATGGAGGTCATGGGCGTCTCGCCGGTCCAGCGACTGGTCGTGCCCCGGGTCCTGGCCGCGATGGGTGTCGCCGTGCTGCTCAACGGACTGGTCTCCGTCGTCGGCATCCTCGGCGGCTACTTCTTCAATGTCGTCCTGCAGGGCGGCACCCCCGGCGCCTACCTCTCCAGCTTCTCCGCCCTCGCCCAGCTGCCCGACCTGTACATCAGCGAACTCAAGGCGCTGATCTTCGGGTTCATCGCGGGCATCGTCGCCGCCTACCGGGGCCTCAACCCGCGCGGCGGCCCCAAGGGGGTCGGCGACGCCGTCAACCAGTCCGTCGTCATCACCTTCCTCCTGCTCTTCTTCGTCAACATGGTGATGACGGCCGTCTACCTCCAGATCGTCCCGCCGAAGGGAGGCTGAGGTCCGATGGCCTCCCCGCTCGCCCTGCTCGACCGCTCCGGCGACCAGCTGCTGTTCTACGTACGGGCCCTCCTGTGGATCCCGCGGACCCTGCGCCGCTACCTCAAGGAGGTGCAGCGCCTCCTCGCGGAGGTCGCCTTCGGTTCCGGCGGCCTCGGTGTCATCGGCGGCACCATCGGCGTGATGATCGCGATGACGCTGTTCACCGGAACCGTCGTCGGACTCCAGGGCTACGCGGCCCTCGACCAGATCGGCACGGCCGCGTTCACCGGATTCGTCTCCGCCTACTTCAACACCCGCGAGATCGCCCCCCTCGTCGCCGGACTCGCCCTCTCCGCCACCGTCGGCGCCGGCTTCACCGCCCAGCTCGGCGCCATGCGCATCAACGAGGAGGTCGACGCGCTGGAGGGCATGGGCATCCGCTCCATGCCCTACCTGGTCACCACCCGCATCATCGCCGGCGTCGTCGCCATCGTCCCGCTCTACGCGATCGGGCTGCTCTCCTCCTACCTCGCCTCCCGCTATGTGACCGTCCTGTTCAACGGGCAGTCCCGGGGGACGTACGACCACTACTTCAACCTCTTCCTCTCCCCGACGGACGTGCTGCTCTCCGTACTGAAGGTGCTGATCTTCAGCGTGATGGTGATCCTCGCCCACTGCTACTACGGATTCCGCGCCTCCGGCGGACCGGCCGGCGTCGGTGTCGCCGTCGGCCGGTCGGTGCGCAACGCCATCGTGCTGATCAGCGTCACCGACTTCTTCCTGTCGCTGGCCCTGTGGGGCGCGACCACGACCGTGAAGGTGGCGGGGTGAGATGAGCGGACCCCGGGGATCCCGAGGACAGACGCTGCGCCACCGGCTCGCCGGAGTGGTGTTCGTGCTGGTGCCCGCCCTGCTGATCTGGCTGGCGGTCGCCGTCTACGACAAGGAGTTCACCGAGTCCGACCGGGTGGTCGTCGAGACCGGCAGCGCCGGCAACCAGATGCACCCGGGCGCCGAGGTCAAGCTGCGCGGCGTCGTCGTCGGCGAGGTCCGCGCCATCGACGCCACCGGCGACGGGGCCCGGCTCACCCTCGCCATGAAGCCCGGCGCACTGGACGACGTACCGTCCGACGTGCGCGCGCAGATGCTGCCGACCACGCTGTTCGGCGAGCGGTTCGTGGCCCTAGTGCCGCCCGCGAACCCGTCGCCGCAGCCGCTGGCCGCCGGAGCCGTCGTCCCCCAGGACCGCTCCGCGAACGCCATCGAACTCCAGCAGGTGCTCGACAACGTCCTGCCGATGCTCACCGCCGTCCAGCCGCAGAAGCTCTCCGCGACCCTGTCGGCCGTCTCGCAGGCCCTGGAAGGGCGCGGCGGCAGACTCGGCGAGACGCTGAGCCTGCTGGACGAGCACCTGGCCGAGTTCAATCCGAACCTGCCCGCCCTCAACCGTGACCTCAGGGAACTCGTGAAGGTCAGCCATGTCTACGCGGACGCCGCGCCCGACATCATCACGGCGCTCACCGACTTCACCACCACCAGCGGCACCCTCGCCGAAAAGGAGGCGGACCTCGCCTCCACCCTCGGCGCCACGACCCGGACGGCCGAGGACATGACGGCCTTCCTGCGCAAGAACGAGGGCAACCTCATCCGGCTCGCGGCCACCAGCCGGCCCACCCTGGAGCTGCTCGCCGAGTACTCCTCGGCCTTCCCCTGCACCCTGCGCACCCTCGCCGAGTTCGTACCGGCCATGGACAAGGCGCTCGGCAAGGGCACCGACCGGCCCGGCATCCACGTCGACGTCACCTCCGTCACCGCCCGCGGCGCCTACCGCCCCGGCCGGGACACCCCGGTGTACGACTCCGGCGGCGGGCCCCGCTGCCCCTCCGTGCCCTACGTCGGCTCGCTGCCCCGGCCCACCGTACGGGCGGCCTCCTCCGCGGCCGCCCAGGACCTCGGGCCCGCCAACTCCCCGGCGGAGAACGACCTCGTCAACGAACTGCTCGCCCCCGCCGCAGGTGAGAGCCCCGGCGACCTGCCCGACTGGAGCAGCCTGCTCGTCGGCCCCGTCTACCGCGGTGCGGAGGTGACCCTCGGATGACCGGGACCGACCCGACCGACCACGCGCACACCCGTCGCCGCCCGCTGACCGGGCCGCTGCTCAAGTCCCTCGTCTTCGTGGTGGTCACCGCCGTCGCCACCACCGTGCTCGGTCTCGGCGTCGCCGGCTCGGGTACCGGCACCGGAACCGGCGGCCGTACCTACAAGGCCCTGTTCACCGATGTCACCGGCCTCATGGCCGGCGACAGCGTACGGATCTCCGGGGTGGCGGTCGGCGAGGTGACCGACGTACGCGTCGTCCAGCGGCGCACCGCTCAGGTCACCTTCACCGTCCGCGACGACCGCACGCTGCCCCGGTCGACCACCGCCGCCGTGAAGTACCTCAACATGGTCGGCCAGCGCTATGTGTCCCTCGGCCGCGGCAGCGGCGACCTCACCGGCACCCTCGAGGAGGGCGGCACCGTGCCGCTCGACCGCACCACACCCGCGCTCGACCTGACCCTGCTCTTCAACGGCTTCAAACCGCTGTTCGAGGGGCTCTCCCCGAAGGACGTCAACGAACTCGCCGGATCGATCGTGCAGGTCCTCCAGGGCGAGGGTGCCACCGTCGACAGCCTGATCCGCCACATCGGCTCGCTCAGTACCACCGTCGCCGCCAAGGACAAGGTGATCGGCCAGGTCGTCGAGAACCTCACCACCGTCCTGGACACCCTCAACGACCGCGAGGACAGCTTCGACGACCTCGTCGTCACCCTGCGGAAACTCGTCACCGGCTTCGACAAGGACCGCAAGCCCCTCGGCAAGGCCGTCGCGGCCATGGGTGACCTGACCACCGTCACCGCCGACCTCGTCAAGGACGGACGCGCCCCCCTCAAGCGGGACATCCGGGAACTCGGCCGGCTCTCGGGGAACCTCGGCGAACACACCCCGCAGATCGAGGAGTTCCTCGAGCGGACCCCCGCCAAGATGACCGCCCTGGCCCGCCTGTCCTCCTACGGATCGTGGTTCAACCTCTACCTCTGCGAGGCACGCGTGAGCGGAGTGACCACCTCCGACGGCTCCGAACCGCCGACCGGTATCGCGATCACCGAATCGAGGTGCCGCGGATGAGACGCCCGCGCATCACACCGGTCAAGGAACGCAACCCCGTCGCCGTCGGCGTCGCCGGGCTGCTCGCCCTCACCCTGCTGGGCGGCCTCGCCTACAGCGCGGACCGGCTCCCCTTCACCGGCGGCACCGCCTACAGCGCCGACTTCTCCGAGGCGGCCGGCCTGGACGAGGGCGACGAGGTGCGCATCGCCGGCGTCAAGGTCGGCAAGGTCACCGGCGTCGCGCTGGACGGTGCCAAGGTGAAGGTCTCCTTCGAGGTCGAGGACGCCTGGCTCGGCGACCGGACGACCGCCGCCATCGCCATCAAGACCGTCCTCGGCGACAAGTACCTGGCGCTCGACCCGCTCGGCTCCGGCCCGCAGGACCCCGGCAGTCGCATCCCGCTGACCCGCACCACCTCCCCCTACGACGTGACACAGGCCTTCCAGGACCTCAGCGGCACCGTCGACGCCATCGACACCCGGCGGCTCGCGGAGAGCTTCGCGACCATCTCCGAGACCTTCGAGGACTCCCCGCCCCATGTGAGCAAGGCCGCCACCGGACTGTCCGACCTGTCCCGCTCCGTCTCCGAGCGGGACGCCGAACTCTCCCGGCTCCTCAAGGGCAGCGCCCGGTTCTCCAAGACGCTGGAGAACAAGAAGTCCAGCTTCGAGACCCTCATCGAGGACGGCGGCTCCCTGCTCGGCGAACTGCGCAACCGGCGCACCGCCATCCGCGCCCTGCTCAAGGGAAGCCGGGAGCTGGGCACCGAACTGGGCGGCCTGGTCAAGGACAACGAGAAGCAACTCGGTCCCACCCTGAAGGCCCTCGGCCGGGTGACCGGCGTCCTGGAGAAGAACAACACCCAGCTCGGCAAGACCCTCGCACTGGTCGGCCCGTACTACCGCCTGGTCGGCAACACCCTGGGCAACGGCCGCTGGTTCGACAGCTATCTCTGCGGGGTCGTGCCCCGCGACTACCTGCCCGAGACCTCCCAGCCCGAGACCGGATGCCTGCCGCCGAAACAGCCGGCGGCGGCCCAGGGGAGCGGTGAGCGATGAGCCGACGCAGAAAGATCCTCACCGGCCTGCTCGCCCTCGTGCTGGTCGCCGCGGGCGGCCTGGTCGCCGTCTCGGCCCTCTCCTCCGACGGGATCCGCGTCACCGCCTACTTCGACCGCGCCATCGGCGTCTATGCCGGGTCCGACCTGCGCGTCCTCGGGGTACGGGTCGGTGAGGTCGAGTCGGTGCGGCCGCAGGGCACCACCGTCCGCGTGGAACTCCGCCTGGACGAGGGGGTGAAGGTCCCCGGGAACGCGCGGGCCGTCGTCGTCGCGCCGAGCGTCGTCGCCGACCGCTATGTGCAGCTCACCCCCGCCCACAGCACGGGCCCCGCCCTCGCCGACGGCGCCGTACTGCCCGCCTCGCGCAACCGCGTCCCCGTCGAGATCGACCAGATCTACGACTCGATCACCGAACTCGGTGAGGCGCTCGGACCGGACGGCGCCAACGCCGACGGCGCCCTGTCCGGACTGCTGCGGACCGGCGCCGCCAACCTCGACGGCAACGGTGAGGCCATCGGCGACAGCGTCGAGGAGTTCGGCAAGGCGGCGAAGACCCTCGACGGCAGCAGCGGCGACCTGTTCAGGACGCTCGGCAGCCTCCAGACCTTCACCACCATGCTCAAGAACAAGGACGGCGACGTACGCACCGCGCAGGAACGCCTGGACGAGGTCGTCGGCTTCTTCGCCGACAACAAGGACGACCTCACCGGCGCGCTCGAGGAACTCGGCAAGGCCCTCGGCCAGGTCAAGACCTTCGTCGAGGACAACCGGGGCGAGCTGAAGAAGAACGTCGACCGGCTCGTCCCCCTCACCCGGACCCTGGTCGAGCAACGCGCCTCGCTGGCCGAGGCGCTGGACGTGGCACCGCTGGCCGCGGGCAACGTCGTCAACGCCTACAACCCCGACACCCGCACCCTCGACGGCCGCGCCAACCTCAACGAGATCAGCATGGGCGGCCCGATGCTGCCGCTGCCCGTCACGGGCGCCTCGTCGGCGACGGCGGGGAAGGGGGAGAGATGAAGCGCGGCACACGGAGCACCGGACGGGCCGCCGCGACGCTCGGACGCGGCGCGTTCACCACCGGCCGGGTCGCCGGCCTCACCGCGGGCGGACTGATCGCCCTCGGCCTCGGCTTCACCCTCGCCGTCGGCGGGGTCGCCGCCGTCCCCCGCGGCTTCGACGGCATCGGGGATCTGCCACTGCCCGGCGGCGCCGACCTCGGTGACGACCCCTACACCGTCACCGCGGAACTCGGCGACGTCCTCAGTCTGGTCCCGCACTCCGCGGTACGGGTCAACGACGTCGCCGTCGGCCGGATCACCGGCATCGAACTCGCGGACGACGCCTGGTCGGCCCGCGTCACCATGGAGATCAACGGCGACGTCACGCTGCCCGCCGACGCGACCGCCCGGCTCGAACAGTCCAGTCTGCTGGGCGAGAAGTACATCCAGCTGATCGCGCCCGCCGAGGGAAGCGGCGGCGGCAGGCTGGCCGACGGCAGCGTCATCCCGCTCTCCCGCACCAGCCGCAACACCGAGGTGGAGGAGGTGTTCGGCGCGCTGTCCCTGCTCCTCAACGGCGGCGGCGTCAACCAGCTCAAGACCATCACCCGGGAGCTCAACACGGCGCTCGGCGGTCGGGAACCCGAGGTCCGCTCCATGCTGAAGCGGGTCAACACCCTGGTGACCGACCTCGACGACCACCGGGAGGACATCACCGACGCCCTCGACGCCGTCAACCGGCTCTCCTCGACCCTCGCCCACCGCAAGGACGACGTCGGGACCGTCCTCACCGACCTCTCGCCCGGCCTGAAGACGCTGGAGAGGCAGCGCGGCTCCCTGCTGACCATGCTGCGTTCCCTCGACACGCTCTCCGGCGTCGCCGTCTCCACCATCGACGCGAGCAAGGACGACATGATCGCCGACCTCAAGGCCATCGCGCCGACGCTGAAGGCGCTCGCCGACGCCGGCGCGGACCTGCCCGACTCGCTCCAGGTGCTGCTCACCTACCCATTCACCGACGAGGTGCTGAGCGGAGTGAAGGGCGACTACCTCAACGCGTATCTGAGCATGGTCGCCGCGCCGGGGACCGAGGTGATCCCGCCGATCGCGGACCCGACCGCCCCCTCACCCGCGCCCACCCACACGGTGGGCGGCGAGGCGGGTGCGGCCGGGAAGAAGCGGTCCTTCGGAGAGGACGACGGCGGGGCCACGGGCCGGGGCTCCGGGGCGTCGTCCGCCTCGTCCGCCGCCCCCTCGTCCGCCGCGTCGCCGGCACCGTCGCGCGACTCCTCGCCGCTGCCCCTGCCTTCCGTGTCCGCGCCCGCCACCGGGACGCACACCGCTCCGGCGGCCCCGGAGGGAGGTGAGAGCAGGTGATCACCCTCGCCGTACGGCTGAAGAACCTCGCCTTCCTCGTCGTCGCCGTCCTCGCCCTCTCCTTCCTCGGCATCCGCTACGCCGACCTCGGCCGGTTCGTCGGCGTCGCCGACTACTACACCGTGGACGTACATCTCCCGCGCACAGGAGGTCTGTTCACTCACTCGGACGTGACCTACCGAGGCGTCTCGGTGGGCCGTGTCGGCCCGATCGGCCTGACCGCCGACGGCGTCGTCGCCGAACTCAGGATCAAGAAGTCCGCCCCCCGCATCCCCGCCGACACCAAGGCCGTGGTCGCCGGGCTCTCCGCCGTGGGCGAGCAGTACATCGACCTGCGGCCGGAGAGCGACGGTTCCCCCTACCTCACCGAGGGCACCCGTATCGAACAGGCCGACACCCAGGTGCCCGCACCCGTCACGGATGTCCTCGCCAGCGTCGACGACCTCGTGAGCTCCGTCCCGCTGGACGATCTGCGCACGGTCGTCGACGAGTTCGGCAAGGCCTTCGAGGGACACGGCGACGACCTCCAGGTACTGCTCGACAGCGGCAGCGACTTCGTCGAGGCCGCCGACCGGGCCCTGCCGTCCACCACCCTGCTCATCACCGACGGCGAGACCGTCCTGCGCACCCAGGCCCAGGAGGGCAAGGCCATCCGGGACTTCGCCGTGGGGGCGGAGGAACTGGCTCGTGCCCTCAAGGGCTCCGACGCCGACCTGCGCCGTCTCCTCGCCGTCACACCCGAGGCCGCCACCCAGATCAGCGGCGTGCTGCGGGACCTCGATCCGAGCCTCGGCGTCGTACTCGCCAACCTGCTCACCACCGCCGAGGTCGCCGTCACCCGGCAGCGCGGCATGGAGGAACTCCTCGTGAAGTACCCGGCGGCCGTCGCCGCCGGCTCCACCGCCGTCGACGGAGGGAAACTGAACCTCGGCATGGCCGTCACCTTCTTCAACCCCCTGCCCTGCACGGCCGGATACGGCGCCACGCGCTACCGCAACGGCCTCGACCTCGGCACCGCGCCCGCCCTGAACACCGGCGCGGCCTGCACCGCCCCGGCGGCGGGAGGGTCGAACGTACGCGGCTCGGCGAACGCCCCCAGGGGCGGCCCCGTGCCCGATCCGGCCAGGCCCGGTTCCCTGCCCTCGGGCAGCGGCGCGGCGGCGAAGGACGGGGCCGCGGCGCTCCCCGGCGCGCTCGCCCTGCCCGGACAGAGCGGCGAGGCACCGCGGGACCTGACGGGCATCCTCGCCCCGGCCACTGGTGGTACGCGATGAGGCGGGCCCGGATCCTCGCCGGAGCGGGACTCGCGCTGGCCCTCGGCTTCTGCGGCACCGGTGCGTGGACGTACGCCCAGGCGCGCACCGACGACTCGCTCGCGTACGGCCGGGAGCGGGACGAGGCGCTCGCCGACGGACGCGCGGGCATCGCCGTACTCACCACGCTGGACGCCACCACCCGGCAACGGGCGGAGCGGAGCATCCGGGACTGGCGTGACGCCTCCACCGGGCCGCTGCGCGAGGAACTGGGCGACACCGGGGCCGAGACGGGAGCCTCGGCGCGCGGCACGGTCACCGACGCCGCCGTCACCGCTCTCGACACGAGGTCCGGCACGGCCAAGCTCATCGCCACCGTCCGCGTCGAGGTCACCCCGGCCGGCACGAAGAAGCCGACCACCGACCGCAAGCGCCTGGAGGCGGTCCTGGCCCGTACGGGCGAGGGCGAGTGGAAGGTGAAGGCACTGAGCGCCGTACCGGTCGAGGGCGAGAGGGAGACCAGGGATCGATGACACCGACATGGCTACCGCGCAGGGGCGGTTCACCGAAACCCGGTACGGGGAGGGACGCGCCTGCGGCTTCGGACCCCGCGAGCCCGCTGTCGGGGGGCGCCGCTGCCGGGAGCGAGGGGCCGGCGAGGGAGAGCCGCGACGGCGGAGGGCCCGGAAACGAGGGCTCCGGCCCCGAGGACGAGTGGTCCGACGGCGCACCCGGTGACGCCCCCGCCCGCCGCCTGCCGGACGGCCGCCTGCGGCGGGTCGCCCCGGCCGGGGTCGCCCTGGCCCTCGTCCTCGGTGGCTGTGGCTTCTTCTACGCGGCGCACCAGCTGAGGTCGGCCGCGCCCGCACAGAACCGCGCGCTCACCGACACCGAGGCCACCACCCGCGTCGCCGGTGACGTCGGCAACTCCCTCGCCCGTGTCTTCTCCTACACGCCGGACGGCACCGCGGCCGCCGAGCGCTCGGCACGCACCGTCCTCGACGGCCGCGCCGCGCGCCAGTACGCGACGCTCTTCGAGCGCGTCCGCGACGACCTCACCGAGCAGCGCGTCACCCTGAGTACCCGGGCCGTCCGCACCGGAGTGGTCGAACTCGACGGTGACAGGGCCCGTCTGCTGGTCTTCCTCGACCAGACCTCCCGCCGCGGCAAGGCCGAGGTCACCACCGCGGCGGCCCAGCTCACGGTCACGGCACGGCTGGAGAACGACCGGTGGCGGATCGTCGACATCAAGGCCCGCTGACCATGCGCGGGAGACTGGAGCACCTCATGGAACGCGCGGCCCGCCCCCTCGTCACCAGCCGCTTCCGGCCGCTTCCGGCCCTGGCTCTCACCCTCACCCTCCTCGCAGGCGGCTTCGCGGCGTGGACAGGCCAGGACTGGTACCGGGCGGCCCACGACGACCAGGCCGCCTACGCCGCACAGCGGGATGCGGCACTCGCCGCCGGAGAGCAGGCCGTGCAGAACCTGAACACGCTCGACCACCGCGACGTGAACCAGGGACTCGACCTCTGGGAATCCTCGACGACCGGTGAGCTGCACGAGCAACTGGCCTCCGGCAGAGCCGAGTTCGCCGAGCAGGTGAAGGAGGCGGAGACGGTCAGCACCGCCCGGGTCCTGTCGGGCGCCGTCGCCGAACTCGACGACCGCGCCGGCCGTGCCCGGGTGCTGGTCGCCCTGCGCGTCACCGTCAAGGCGTCCGACGGGGCGCGGACCGACAAGGACAGCCGCATGCTCGGCGAACTCACCCGGACCGACGGCCGGTGGAAGCTGAGCGCCCTGGGCCAGGCGCCCGTGGGCGGCACACCGGCCGGCTGACCGGTCCCGCACCGCAGAAGCCGGCCGCAGCGAGGAGGACACCGCACCATGTCGACGACCCGTCACCACATCAACCGCCAGCGGCGCCGTCAGGCCCGGGAGACCCGGCCCGCCGCCAACGCCACTGCCCCCGCCGGGAGTCCGGACAGCACGGGAGGCGGCACCGGCACCCGCGGCACGGCCGTCCTGGCCCCCGCCGACGCCCCGCCCCCGGCCTCGGACCGGCAGGCCGAGCCGGGCGCGGCCGGCGAGAGGAAAACCACGCGAGCCCGCCCGCGCCGCCCCTTCGGCCTGGTGGCACTCTGCGCGCTGACGGTGTTCCTCGGCGTCTTCGCGGGCTGGGCGCACGCGGAGGCCGAGGCGCTGCGAGCCGATCCCGCGCGGAGCAACACCGCACTGACCGACCTCGCCCGCACCAGCGAGATCAAGGGACAGGTGGCCAAGGCCGTCGACCGGCTCTTCTCCTACGACCATGCCGACCCCGGCGCTCACGAGCAGGCCGCGAAGGACCTCCTGACGGGGAAGGCCGCCGACCAGCACCGGGACCTGCTCGCCGACGTCCGCGAGCGGGCCGACAAGCAGAAGGCCGTCATCACCACGACGGTCACGGAGACGGCGGTCGAGCGGATCGACGGCGACCGGGCCCGGGTTCTCGTCTACGCCGACCAGAGCAGCGTCGCCACCGCCGGGAAGAAGGCCGCGAAGGACGAGGGCGTGTACGCGGCGGCCATGCTCGCCGCGGACGTCGTGCACCGCGACGGACGCTGGCTCCTCTCCGGCATCGACACCTTCGGCCGCTGAGAGCCGTGCGACCGGCCGTACCGAGCGAACGACCGCACCCCCCGCCGCACGCCCCGCACGTCCCGCACGCCCCGCACGTCCCGCACGTCCCGCACGCCCCGCATGTCCCGCACGTCCCGCACGTTCCGCACCTCCCACGGATCCGACAGGAGTGACGACCATGTCCGTACGCCGTGCCCGACGCGTGTATTCCGGCCGGGCCCGCAGGGGACTGCGCACGACCGTCCTCGCCGTGGCGGCCATGACCGCCCTCACCGCTTCCCAGGGGCCCGGCGTTCTCCGGGACGCGACGGACGCCCAGGCCGGACCGGCGGCCGACGACGCGGGGCCGGAGGCCGCGGGTGACCCGTACGCCGAACTCGCTCCACCGGGTGACGGCTCCTACCACACCGAACTCCCGCCCCTTGCGACCCCGGAGGTCGCGTCGGCCTCCCCCGCGCTCGGGCGGGACGTCCGTGTCCAGTCGGGCATCCCGGCCACCGTGCTGCGCGCCTACCGTGCCGCGGAGACGTCGGTCGGCAGGACGGACCCCGGCTGCCGGCTGCCCTGGGAACTGCTCGCGGCGATCGGCAAGGTCGAGTCCGGCCAGGCACGCGGCGGCGCGGTCGACCGGAACGGCACGACTCTGGGCCGTATCACCGGGCCACCGCTGAACGGCCGGGGTTTCGCCCTGATCCGGGACTCGGACGGGGGCGCTCACGACGGTGACACGGTCTACGACCGGGCGGTGGGCCCGATGCAGTTCCTGCCGTCCACCTGGGCCCGCTGGGGCACGGACGGCAACGGCGACGGCCGCGCCGACCCGAACAACATCTTCGACGCGGCGCTGGCGGCCGGACACTACCTCTGCGCCGGCGACCGGAACCTGGGCCGGCCGGCGGACCTGGACCGGGCGGTCCTCAGCTACAACCACTCCCGTTCCTACCTGGAACTGGTGCGGTACTGGCTGGAGTTCTACAGCCGCGGAGTCCACACCGTCCCCGACGGCAAGGGTGTCGTCCCCCGGAGTCCCGGCGCGGGCGGTGACACCCCGGCGACCGAGCCGGTCGACGCCGGAAGCGGCGGCAAGGGAGGCGGGGGCGGGGGCGGCGGCATCGTCATCGGTCCGCAACCGAGCGCACCGGGCGGCTCCGAGCCGCCCGAGCCGTCCCCGGGCCCGTCCTCGCCCGCTTCGGAGCCGCCCACCTCCCCGCCCCCCGGCCCCAGCAGCTCCCCGACGGACCCTCCGACGAGTCAGGAGCCCTCGGAGTCGCCCGGGGAGTCCCCCACGGGGACTGCGGAGCCGTCGCCGGACCCGACCGGCCCGAGCCCTTCGCCGAGCACCCCGGACGCCTGCCCCTCGGAGCCGGACACACCGTCCCCCGACCCCACGGCCTCCCCGGCCGACCCCGACTCACCCTGCCCGACCCCGTCGGCCACATCGCCCGAGGAGTAGGGGCAGGGGAACTGGGGATCAGGGGAAGGCGACGGGTGGACCGGGCCGTTGCCGCCCGTGGGTGGCTCAGCCCGCCTGCCCCATCCCCGCCGCGTTGGGCCAGGCGGTCTGCGGTCCCGGCCAGCCCGTCGCCGGGGCCATGGAGAGGCCGTCGGTGCCCCTGACCTGGGCGGCCGTCAGGCCGCCGCGGGCCGGGACACCGGGCGGGGTGGGGCCGGCGGGCGGCGGCATCTGGGCGGCCGGTACCGGCGCCGGGTACGCCGCCGCGGCGGGCATCGGAGCCTGCGCCGCCGGCGCGAGCGGCTGTGCTGGCATCGGTGCTGGCATCGGTGCGGGCTGCGGGACCGGCTCCGGGACCGGCTCCGGGAACTGCTGGGGCACGGGGTGCGGCACGGGCTGAGGCAGTTGCTGCGGCACCGGCCGGGCGACAGGCTGAGGCATCCCCTGGGGCCCCAGCCCGATCCCCGGCGAGGCCGCGGCCGGCACCGGTATCCCACCGCCGGCGTCCGCCATCACGGTGGACGCGGCTGCGGGGAGCGGCATACCGGTGCCGGCGGCCGGAGCGGCGAAGAGCCCCGGGGCGCCGGCACCGATGGCCTGAGCGGCGAGTCCCCGCATCCCCGACCCGTTGGTCTCGCTCACCAGGCGGTCCACGGCCGCCGTGCCCGAGCTGTAGCTGGTCCCCGAAGCCTGCTCGGGTACGGCGGCTCCCCTCCTGGATGCCCCGTAGAGCACCTGTTCCAGGCCGGACACCAGGCGACGCACATCCACCTGGGGGCGCACCACGAGACGCAGGAAGCGGCTGGACGAGCCGATCTTGTTGCCGCACTCACGGACCAGGATGCGGTGCTCGGTGAGCATCCGGTCCCGGACCACGGTTCCCTCGGCGCCCACGGGGAGGCGTACGAAGAGGAAGTTGCCCTGGGACGGGTAGACCGTCAGCCCGGGCAGCGACGAGAGCTGGCCCGACATGTCCATCCGGTCGCGGCGGACCTGGTGGAGGCTCTGGGCGTACTCGGCGCCGTGCTCCTTCAGCATGAACACCACGTGCTCCGCGAACGAGTTGAGGTTCCACTTGGGGAGCATCGAGCGCACCTTGCCCGCGAGCGCCGGGTTGGCGACCAGATAACCGAAGCGGATGCCGTGCAGACCGAAGTTCTTGCCGAGGCTGCGCAGCACGATGACGTTGGGCCGCAGCATCGCCTCCTGGACCACACTGGGTTCGTTCTCCGCGTCGGCGAACTCCAGGAAGGACTCGTCGATCACCACCAGGTCCAGGTCGGCCATCGCGTCCATGAACTGCACGACCGCGTGCTTGTGCAGGAAGCCGCCATCAGGGTTGTTCGGGTTGCAGATCACCGCCACCCGGGTGCCCCTGGCCCGTATGAACTCCGCGTACTGCGCCAGGTCGAGCGCGAATCCGCCGGACTCCTGGAGCGGGAACATGTCGACCCGCTTGCCGGTCTCCATGGGCTGGTCGGTCCAGCGGCCGAAGGTGGGGACGGGCACGGCGAGGGACTCGCGGACCAGGAGGTGGTCGATCCAGGTGATGAGCTCCGTCGAACCGTTGCCCATGGCCACGCACTGCGGCGGCAGTTGCAGCAGGCTGCACAACTCGGCGGTGATCGTGTCGGCGCTGCTCGGGTAGTACGTGATGATGTCGCGCAGCCGGACCGCCATGTCCTCGAACATGGCGGGGGTCGGGAAGTACGGATTGCAGGGAATGCAGAAGTCCACCGGGCCGGCCCCGTCGCTCTCCCGTGCCAGCGCCGCCATCGACGGACTGTGCGCCGCGGTGCTGCGGAACAACGAGGTGACGTTGTCGGCCATGGAACCTCCGTGTACGGCGGGCCGGCCGGGGAGGTTGCGGGCCCGTCATGCCTGGGTGGCCCGTGCGGGGGAGCACGGGCCACCCAGGAGTACGGAGCGGGACAGGCCGCCGTTCAGCTCATGTGTGGGAAATGTGACGGCGGCTCATGGCCGGGGCTCACGCTCCGAAGGAGTGCAGCGTCGTCGTCCGGTAGGTCTCTCCCGGCCGCAGCACGGTCGACGGGAACGACGGCTGGTTCGGCGAGTCCGGGAAGTGCTGGGTCTCCAGGCACAGCCCGTCGCCCTGCCGGTAGACCCGGCCGCCGCTGCCGACGAGGGTGCCGTCGAGGAAGTTGCCGGAGTAGAACTGCAGGCCCGGCTCGGTGGTGGCGATGCTCAGGGTACGGCCGGAGCCCGGGTCACGGAGTACGGCGACCCGCTCGGGGCGGCGGGTGATGCCCTTGTCGAGGGCCCAGTTGTGGTCGAACCCCTGCCCGTACAGCACCTGCTGTTGCGCGCTGCGGATGTCCCGGCCGACCGGCTTGGTCCGCCGGAAGTCGAAGGGGGTGCCCCCGACCCGCGCCCGTTCGCCCGTGGGGATCAGCCCGGAGTCGACGGGTGTGTAGCGGGAGGCGTCGATGGACAGCTCGTGGTCGTATATCGAGCCGCTGCTCTCGCCGGCGAGGTTCCAGTAGACGTGGCTGGTGAGATTGACGACGGTGGCCTTGTCGGTGGTGGCCTCGTAGTCGACGCGCCAGTCGCCGTCCCGGGTGAGGGTGTACGTGACCTTCGTGCGCAGCGTGCCCGGGTAACCCATCTCACCGTCGACGGCGGTGTAGTACAGGTACAGTCCGATGTCCGAGCCCCGGGTGAAGGGCTCGACGTCCCAGACCCGCTTGTCGAAGCCCCGGTCGCCGCCGTGCAGGCTGTTCTCGCCGTCGTTGACGGAGAGCTGGTACGGAGTGCCGTCGAGGGTGAAGCGGCCGCTGGCGATGCGGTTGCCGTAGCGGCCGATCAGGGCTCCGAAGTACGGGCTGGAGGCGACGTACTCCTCGAGGGTGTCGAAGCCGAGGGAGACGTTGGTGCGGCGGCCGTGGCGGTCGGGGATCTCCAGGGACTGGACGATGCCTCCGTAGGAGAGCACCCTCATCCGGGTCCCGCCGTTCGCCAGGGTCCAGCTGTGGACCTTGGTGCCGTCGGCGAGCCGGCCGAAGAGTGTCCGCGCCGGCTTCCCCCTGCCCGGCGAGGCGTGTGCCGTACCGCCGAGGGCGGTGGTGGCGGCCACCCCGGCCGCCGCCGCTCCGGCTCCTGCGATGACCGTGCGTCTGCTCAGTTCCATGTGCGGCTCCCGAAAGGGAAGGGGCCCCGCCGTCCGGCGGGGCCCGAGCTGACTTACGAACCGACCTTGCGCTTGTTCCACACGTCGAAGCCGACCGCCGCGAGCAGCACCATGCCCTTGATGACCTGCTGCCAGTCGGTGCCGATGCCGACGAGGTTCATACCGTTGTTCAGCACGCCCAGGACCAGGCCGCCGATGATGGCGCCGAGCACGGTGCCGACACCGCCGGCCATCGACGCTCCGCCGATGAACGCGGCGGCGATCGCCTCGAGTTCGAAGTTGAGGCCGGCCTTGGGAGAGGCCGCGTTGAAGCGGGCGGCGAAGACCAGACCCGCCAGGGCCGCGAGCATGCCCATGTTCAGGAAGACCAGGAAGGTCACCCTCTTGTCCCGCACGCCGGACAGCTTGGCCGCGGGCAGGTTGCCGCCGATGGCGTAGATGTGGCGGCCGATGACGGCGTTGCGCATCACATAGCCGAACCCGACGAGCAGCGCGCCGAGGATCAGCAGCACGATCGGGGCGCCCTTGTAGCTGGCCAGCAGCATCGTCACCACGAGGATGGCGGAGGCGAGCGCGACGAGCTTCAGCAGGAACAGCTTGGTGGGCAGGACGTCGAGGTCGAACTCCTTCTGGCGCCGGCGGTCGCGCATCTCCTGGAGGAGGACGAGCGCGATCAGCGCGAGGCCGAGGAGCAGGGTGAGATTGTGGTAGTTCGTCTGCGGGCCGACCTCGGGCATGAAGCCGTTGGCCACCTTCTGCAGGCCCTTGGGGAAGGGGCCGAGGGTCTGGCCCTCCAGGAAGATCTCGGTGAGACCGCGGAAGGTCAGCATGCCCGCGAGGGTCACGATGAACGACGGTATGCCGCCGTAGGCGATGAACCACCCTTGTATCGCGCCCGCGATGGCCCCCACGGCCAGGCACAGCACCACCGCCAGTGGCCAGGGTATGTCGTTCCTGACCATGAACACCGCGGCCATCGAGCCGACGAACGCCGTCAGTGAACCGACCGACAGGTCGATGTGGCCGGCGATGATGACCAGCATCATGCCGATCGCGAGGATCAGGATGTAGCTGTTCTGCAGCACCAGGTTGGAGACGTTGCGCGGCAGCAGCAGGTCGCCGTCGGTCCACACCGCGAACAGCGCCACGATCAGGCCGAGCGCCATCAGCATGCCGTACTGCCGCATGTTGCGGCGCATACCGTCCAGCATCAGCTGGAGCAGGCCGTCACCGCTGCCCGTCCCGTTCCCGCCCGGCGGCGCGGCCGCCGGGGTCTTGTCGGTGACTGTGCTCATCGGGATACCTCTTTGTCCTTCGTCATCTGACGCATCAGCGATTCCTGGGAGGCCTCGGCCCGCGGGAACTCACCGGTCAGCCGCCCCGCGGCCATCGTGTAGATGCGGTCGCACATGCCGAGCAGCTCGGGCAGTTCGGAGGAGATGAAGACGACCGCCTTGCCCTGGGCGGCCAGCTTGTCGATGACCGTGTAGATCTCGTACTTGGCGCCCACGTCGATACCGCGGGTCGGCTCGTCGAGGATCAGTACATCGGGACCGGCGAAGATCCACTTGCTGAGCACGACCTTCTGCTGGTTGCCGCCGGACAGCTTGCCCACCGGCTCGAACACCGTCGGCGCCTTGATGTTCATGGACGTGCGAAAGCCCTCGGCGACCTGCCGCTCCTCGTGCTCGTCCACGACGCCCCGCTTGGCGACCTTGCCGAGCGCGCTGAGCGAGATGTTGCGGTTGATGGTGTCGATGAGGTTCAGGCCATAGTGCTTGCGGTCCTCGGTGACGTACGCGATGCCGTGTCCGACCGCCTCCGGCACGGTCTTCGTACGGATCTCCTTGCCGTCCTTGAGGACCGTGCCGCCCGCGTGCCGGCCGTAGGTGCGGCCGAAGATGCTCATCGCCAGCTCGGTGCGGCCGGCGCCCATCAGCCCGGCGATCCCGACGATCTCGCCGCGCCGGACCGTCAGCGACACGTCGTCGACGACCTTGCGCTGCTGGTCGATGGGGTGGTGCACGGTCCAGTTGCGGACCTCCAGGGCCGGGGCGGTGCCCTCCTCCGGGTGGTGCGGGGTGCGCTCCGGGAAGCGGTGCTCCAGGTCGCGGCCGACCATGCCGCTGATGATCCGGTCCTCGCTGGTCTCCGGGGCCTTCACGTCGAGCGTCTCGATGGTCTGCCCGTCCCGCAGGATCGTCACCGAGTCGGCGACCCTGCGGATCTCGTTCAGCTTGTGGGAGATGATGATGCAGGTGATGCCCTGTCCCTTCAACTGCAGGATCAGATCGAGGAGTTTGCCGCTGTCCTCGTCATTGAGCGCCGCGGTGGGCTCGTCGAGGATGAGCAGCTTCACCTTTTTCGACAGCGCCTTGGCGATCTCCACCAGCTGCTGCTTGCCCACACCGATGTCGGCGACGCGGGTCTCGGGATGCTCGCCGAGCCCGACCCGGCGCAGCAGTTCGGCGGCGTGCCTGAGGGTCTCGTTCCAGTTGATGAAGCCCCGGGTGGCGTGTTCGTTGCCGAGGAAGATGTTCTCGGCGATCGACAGATAGGGCACCAGGGCCAGCTCCTGGTGAATGATCACGATGCCGTGCTGTTCGCTGGCCCGGATGTCCTTGAACCGGCAGGCCTCCCCCTCGAAGAGGATCTCCCCTTCGTAGGAGCCGTGCGGGTGGACGCCGGAGAGGACCTTCATCAGGGTCGACTTGCCGGCGCCGTTCTCCCCGCAGATGGCGTGGACCTCGCCCTGCCGGACGGTCAGTGTGACGTCCGACAGCGCCTTGACGCCGGGAAAGGTCTTGACGATCGAGCGCATTTCCAGGACGGGTCCCGCCATGGTCGTGCCTTCCAATCCGTGGTGGGCGGGAGTTAGCTGAGGTCGCCTTCCTTGATGTAGCCGGAGTCGACGACGGTCTTCTGGTAGTTCTCCTTGTCCACCGCGACCGGCTCCAGCAGGAAGGCCGGGACGACCTTGGCGCCGTTGTCGTAGGTCTTGGTGTCGTTGGTCTCGGGCTTCTTGTCGTTGAGCAGGGCGTCGACCATGTTGGAGGCCACCTTGGCGAGCTCGCGGGTGTCCTTGTAGACGGTCATCGACTGCTGGTCGGCGATGATCGACTTCACCGAGGCGACCTCGGCGTCCTGGCCGGTGACGACCGGCAGCGGCTTGTCCTTGGACCCGTAGCCGTCCGACTTGAGGGCGGACAGGATGCCGATGGAGATGCCGTCGTACGGCGAGAGCACCGCGTCCACCCGGGCGTTGCGGTAGGCCGAGGTCAGAATGTCGTCCATGCGCTTCTGGGCGGTGCCGCCGTCCCAGCGCAGGGTGGTGACCTGGTTCAGTTCCGTCTGCTTGGACTTGACGACGAGCTGCTTCTTGTCGATGTAGGGCTGGAGGACGTTCATGGCGCCCTGGAAGAAGTAGCGGGTGTTGTTGTCGTCGTTGGAGCCGGCGAACAGCTCGATGTTGAACGGGCCCTTCTCGCTGCCGTCCTTCAGGCCGAGCTGCTCGACGATGTAGGTGCCCTGGAGTTCGCCGACCTTCTCGTTGTCGAACGAGGCGTAGTAGTCGACGTTCTCCGTGCCGAGGATGAGGCGGTCGTAGGAGATCACCGGGATGTCGGCGTCCTTGGCCTGCTGGAGGACGTTGTTCATCGACTTGTTGTCGATGGCCGCCACGATCAGGGCGTCCACGCCCTGCGTGATCATGTTCTCGATCTGCGAGACCTGCTGGTCGGTGTCGTCCTCGCCGTAGGCCAGCTTGGTCTTGTAGCCCTTGGACTCGAGGTTCTTCACGACGTTGTTGCCGTCGGCGATCCAGCGCTCGGAGGACTTGGTCGGCATCGCGATGCCGATGGTGGCTCCCTCGGAGCCTCCCTTGTTCTCCTCGCTGCCGCCCTCACTGTTCTGGCCGCAGGCGGTCAGGGTGAGGGCGAGGGAGGCGGCGGTGGCCATGGCGGCGAAGGCGGCTCTGCGATTACGCATGGTCATCATCCTTGATCTGTGCGGGTCGGGTCTGGGCGGGCGGGGCGCTTGCGGGGGTGAAGCCGTGGAGCCGAGAACAGTAGTGTGCGATTGTGCGCGGCTGTGTCCACTTCTGTGAAGCCGAGTTTCCGAAGCGTTATCACGAGATGTCGAACCGGCTCAGATTCCCGGGGAGCCGTGAGCCGAGCGGCGCCATGTCGCCGTCCGCGCCGTGGCGGGCCAGCAGATCCAGGGCCAGCCGTCCGCGCCGCACGCGCTCCTTCGCGGTCGCCAGGGTGAGCTCCCGCAGCTGGTGCCCGTAGGGGTAGATCCCGGGTGCCTTCGCCAGGCCGAACTTCAGGTACAGCGGGGCACCGCGCCGGATGAGCTCGGCGACCTCGTACATCCGCACGTATCCACCCAGGTCGTCAGGGGCCTCGATGTACATGTCCATCGGGGCGGCCGAGACCCTGCGTATCTCCGTGAGATGCGCGAGCGTCAGATCGCTCGGCACGTTGATCGAGTCCGCGCCGAGCCGCTCATGGACCGCGTACGAGGCCGGGTTGACGGGTCCGACGAGCGCCGACACCTTCAGCGTGGTGTCGGCGGGCAGCAGCCCGGCCGCCCGCGCCCGGTGCAGTGTCCACAGCACGCCCTCGTCCGCGACGAGCAGGCACCTGACGCCCAGTTCCGTGGCCCGCACGGCGTCCTCGACGCATCCGGCGACCGCGTCGTGTCCCCGGGCGCGCACTCCGGCGCCGTGGGACTCGGTACGGGTCGAGCCGCCGATGTCCCAGGTGCCGCGCGGGCCGGTGAACAGGCACAGCTCGATGTCCCGCTCCGCGGTGGCCTCGACCATCTCGGTGACCTCGGCGTCGGTCAGCATCCAGACGCCGCTGCCCTGGCTGATCCGGTGGATCGGCACATCGAGGCGCGAGGCCTCCTTCAGTACCACCGCCAGCGCCTCGGGTCCCTCGCACGAGGGGATCTCGGTGCGCCAGCGGCCGCCGCCGGGGAAGGTGTGCGGTGAGGCGTCGGCGGGGTCGAGGGCGGGCGCGCTCAGGCCGAGCGCGGTGAGCGCCTGCTCACCGGGCCGGCGGGGCGCCTTGGCGGAAGCGTCGGTCACGGGGTGTCCTTTGTGTTCGATATTTCGGACGAGGTTCGCGGCTCGGGGTGCGGGCCGGGAAGGTCGCGGCGAGGGGGAGGGGGAGGGTGGGAGTACGCCGGTGCGACGGCCGTCAGGTCGCCCTCGTACCGGCATACGGTCAGGGACGCAGCAGGACCTTGCCCACCTTCGGGTCGCCCGACCCCACCAGCTCGATGGCCTGTGGGAACTCGGCGAGCGGCAGCTCGTGGGTCACCAGCGGCAGCGGATCGAGGAGCCCGGCGGCGAACACCCGCACCGTGTGCGCCCAGGCGTCCGGCGGTGCGCCGAAGACGGTGTGCACCTCCAGTTGCCGTACGACCAGGTCGGTCGGGTCGAGCCCGTCGGCCCCCGGCGCCGGGATCCCGGTGAGGACCAGGCGCCCGCCGCGCCGCAGCAGTGAGGCCGCCGTACGGGCCGCGTCCGCGGACCCGGCGGTCTCGATCACCACGTCGAAGTCGTCCGGGAGCCGGCGGTCCTTGGTCCGGAATTCGGTCGCTCCGTACTGCCGCGACAGCGCCTCCCGGTCGCCCCGGGTGCCGACGACCAGCAGCTCCGAGGGGGAGTTCGCCCTGAGGAACTGCACGGCGAACATGCCGAGCGTGCCGGTGCCCACCACGGCCACCCGCTCACCGGGCACGGCGTTCGCCTTCAGCGCGGCAGCGGCGATGCAGGCGGCCGGCTCCAGCAGCGCGGCCGCGCTCAGGTCGGCGTCGTCCGGGAGGACGTGCAGCAGCCGGGCGGGCAGGGTCAGCGTGGCGGCCATGGCGCCCGGCTGGGTGAACCCGGTCTCCTCGTAGCCCGCCGAACACAGCGTCGTCTCGCCCGCGTGACAGCGGTCGCAGACCTGGCAGTTGCGGAACCCCTCGCCGACGACCTTGCGGCCGACGAGCGACTGAGGCACCCCCGTCCCCACCCGCTGCACGGTCCCGGACCACTCGTGGCCCGGCGTCAGCGGGTAACGCACGTACCCCTCGGGGCGGTTGCCCTGGTACACCTCGCGGTCGCTGCCGCAGATACCGGCGGCGTGCACCCGGACCAGGGCCTCGCCGGGTGCGGGATCGCGCGGCTCGTGCGGGACCAGGCGGTGCTCGCCGGGCGCCTCGATGACGACGGCGGTGCCCGCCCCGGGGCGCGGGTGGCCGGCGGCGGTCACTTCGTGTCCTTGGGCTTGCGCTGTTCCCAGCCCTCGGCCCACAGGTCGAACCGGGCCTGCTGCTGCGGGAATTCGGCCGCCGCGTCGACGTCCAGCTCGACGCCGAGACCGGGGGCGTCGGAGAGGTGGAAGCAGCCGTCCTCCGGGTTCACCTGGGGCGCGCCCTTGACGACCTTCTTGATGTCCGCGTCCGCGAAGTCGTTGAAGTGCTCCAGGATCTTGAAGTTCGGGGAGGTGAAACCGACCTGGAGGGACGCGGCGGTGAGTACGGGGCCGCCGACGTTGTGCGGGGCGACCAGCATGTAGTGCGTCTCGGCGGTCGCGGCGAGCTTGCGGGTCTCCCAGATGCCGCCGATGTGGCCGACGTCCGGCTGGAGGATGTCGACCGCCTGGCTCTCGAACAGTTCGCGGAACTCGATGCGGTCGTGGATGCGTTCACCGGTGGCGACCGGCATGTCGACCTTCGCGGCCACCTTCTCCAGCGCCTTGAGGTTCTCCGGCGGGACCGGCTCCTCCAGCCAGGCCGGCTTGAAGGGCGCGAGCTCCCCGGCGAGGCGGACGGCGGTGGCGGGGGAGAAGCGGCCGTGCATCTCCAGCATCAGCTCGGCGTCGGGGCCGATGGCGTCACGCACCGCCTCGATCAGGGAGACGGCGTACAGGGTCTGCTGGTGGTCGAGTTCGAAGTGTCCGGTGCCGAACGGGTCGATCTTCAGCGCCCGGTAGCCGCGCTCCATCACCGTCCGCGCGGCCTTGTGGTACGCCTCCGGGGTGCGCTCCGTGGTGTACCAGCCGTTGGCGTACGCCTTGACCTTGTCGGTGACCTTGCCGCCGAGCAGCTGCCAGACGGGGACACCGAGTGCCTTGCCCTTGATGTCCCAGCACGCCATCTCGACGACGGCGATACCGGACATCACGATCTCGCCGGCGCGACCGTAGTCGCCGTACTTCATCCGGCGGACGAGGTCCTCGACAGCGAACGGGTCGGAGCCGAGAATGTGGTTGACCTGGGCTTCCTTGAGGTAGCCCAGGAGGGCGTCGGTGTGCCCCAGCATCCTGGTCTCGCCGACTCCCGTGATCCCCTCGTCGGTGTGCACCTGGACGTACGTCAGGTTGCGCCACGGCGTCCCGACCACGTGTGTGCTGATTCCGGTGATGCGCACGGCAGTTCGCCCCTCGCTGCGGTTGTGGACCCTGTCCTCGGTGTCCGCGGTTCGACATGTTCGATATTTCGTCACACGTTCGAAATGCTGGCGTGACAGTAAGGACGGGGTGGTGGGGGTGTCAATGGGTCACGCGCACATAGGTTTCGGCAGTTTCGAAACCTATGAGCATTGGTCCGCACCAAACCTTCACAGCAGGGCCTATGAAGCGGACCCGAACGGAACCTAACCTTCCCGCGTCATGGACTTTTGCCACTCGTGCCGACGGCACCTCAATGGCGCGCTCGCATGCCCCGGCTGCGGCACGCCCGTCGAGACGCTCCGCGCCCGCCGGCAGCAGGAGCTCGCCGCGTCTTCGGGACACGAGGGTGCGGCGGGCGGAACCGCGGAGGCCGCCGGAGCCGCCGGGTCCGCCCAGGCCGACGGGTACGGGCAGGAGTACGACGCCGAGCGGCCGGACGAACGGTACGGCGACCAGGGTGACGGGGAGTCACCGGCCGAACAGCCGGGCGGGCGGCGGGCGGCCCGGCGCCGGGGACGCGGGCCGGAGGACGAGGCCCCCTCGGCGAGGCAGAGCCGCCGGGACCGCAAAGCCGCCGCGCACCGCCGGCGGCGGAACCGCACGCTGCTGATCGCGGCGGGCTTCGTCCTCGCGGCGGGCGGACTGAGCCTCGCCGAACTCGGGCTGGACGCGCCCGGATCGAAGCCGGAGCCGGCGGCGGCCGGGGAGGACTCGCCCGACGGCGGCTCGGCGGAGGTGGATCCGGCGGAGTCGGCGGAGTCGGCGAGCGGCGCGGTGGACACGGAAGCGCCGGATAAGTCCCCCAGTCCTTCGGCGTCCGGCTCCCCTTCCGCCTCCGCCTCCGCGTCCCCGGACGACGAGGAGTCGGAGAAGGCGGAGAACGGGACCGGGGAGGGCGCCTCGACCGCGCCCGCGAACACACCCCCGACCGACCCCACGACGCCTCCGCGGACCGGCCCTCCCTCCGCACCGGAGACCCCGAAGCCCGACCCGACCACGGAGGAACCCGAACCGGAACCCGAGCCGTCGGAGACCTGCGACCGGTTCCTGTGGTGGTGCACCTGAGCCGACCGGGCGTACGCGGCCCCGGTGTCGGCGGGTTGCCCCGGTGTCGGTGTGCTCCGGGGGCGTTGGCGCAGACCGGCGCCGGAGGGGTGCCTCCCCCGCTCACGTCTGCGCCCGAGCGGGGGGACCCCCATCGCCCACCCGTGCCGTCCTGGGGGCACCTCCCAGGCCTTTGACGCACGGGAGGAGGCGCGACTGTCCGCGGGAGCGTGAGCGGGGCCCGGCGGGAGTGACGGCCCGAGGGACGGGGGAGTGACGGCTCGCGGAGGCGGGGGAGTGACGGCCCGAGGGGCGGGGGAGTGGCGGCTCGCGGGGTGCCGCGTTCAGTCCTGGCTCGGTCCGCGCTCGTTCTCCTGCGAGCCCTCGCTCAACATCCTCCGCAGAGCGTCCCGCAGCGCCACCCGTTCCCCCTCCGAGAGCCCCGCGAGCGGCTCACGCGCGAACCGAAGGGACTGCTGCAGACTCCGCGCCACCCGCCGCCCCTCGGCCGTCGCCGCCGCCAGCTTCACCCGCCGGTCCGCCGGGTCCGGGCGGCGCTCCACCAGGCCGCGTGCCTCCAGCCGGTCCACGATGCCCGTCACGTTCGACGGCTCGCACTTCAGCCGCCGCGCCAGCCTCCGCATCGGCAGCGGCTCCAGGGACAGCAGGCTCAGCAGCCTCGCCTGCGCGCCCGTCAGCGCGTGACCGGCGGCGGCCTCCTCGTACTCCTCGTGGTAGCGGGCCACCACCGAGCCGATGAGCTCGACGACCTCCAAGGTGAGGGAGTCGGGGCGCCTGGGCGTGTCGCGGGGTGTGGCCATGCTCTCCAGGGTACCCAGTTGCTTGACATCCTGAAATATTCAGCCGCATGGTTGTTTCAGATAGTGAAGTATTTCTAGGAAAGGTCCCGGTCATGTCCGACGCCCCCACGCCCCCCGCCACCGGCCGCGAGTGGCATCTGCTGAGCCGGCCCGTCGGCTGGCCGAAGCCCGAGGACTTCGCCCTCGTCGAGGCGGAGGTACCCACCCCGGCCGAGGGGCAGGTGCTGGTGCGGAACACGTACCTCTCCGTCGACCCCTACATGCGCGGCCGGATGAGTGACGCCAAGTCCTACGTCGCCCCGTACGAGCTGGGCAAGGCCATGCAGGGCGGTGCCGTCGGCGAGGTGGTCGCCTCGAACGCCGAGGGGATCGCGGCCGGCGACCATGTCCTGCACTTCCTCGGCTGGCGCGAGTACGCCGTCATGGACGCGAAGAACGCCGTCACGGTGGACCCGGAGGCCGCGCCCCTGTCGGCGTACCTGGGCGTACTGGGCATGACCGGGCTCACCGCCTACGCGGGTCTGCTGCGCACCGCCTCCTTCAAGGAGGGCGACTCCGTCTTCGTCTCCGGTGCCGCGGGCGCCGTCGGCAGCCAGGTCGGGCAGCTCGCGAAGCTCAAGGGGGCCTCGCGGGTGATCGGCTCGGCCGGCTCCGACGAGAAGGTCAGGCTGCTCCTCGAGGAGTACGGCTTCGACGCCGCGTTCAACTACAAGAACGGCCCCGTGAGCCGGCAACTGCGTGACGCAGCCCCGGACGGGGTCGACGTCTACTTCGACAACGTGGGCGGCGACCACCTGGAGGCGGCCGTCGGCTCCCTCAACCGGGACGGCCGGATCGCGATCTGCGGAGCGATCTCGGTCTACAACAACACCGAGCCCGCCCCCGGCCCGCGCAACCTCGCCCGTCTGATCCAGACCCGGGGCCGCATCGAGGGCTTCCTCGTCGGCGACCACTACGACCTCCAGCCCCAGTTCGTCCGGGAGGTCGGGCCCTGGGTCCGGTCGGGTGAGCTCAAGTACCGGGAGACCGTCGTCGAGGGCATCGAGAACAACCTCGAGGCGTTCCTCGGGGTGCTGCGCGGCGACAACACCGGAAAGATGATCGTCAAGCTCTGAAACCGGTTCGCGGCGTACCGTGACGCCGGTGTAAGCGCGGTCGTTGCGTACGGCGGGGGGCCGCACCCCTGGACGTGGGGTGCGGCCCGCACCCTTCCCGCGTCCGGAGTCGACCGGGACCACGCGCCCCACCCCACCGGCCCCCGATAAGGTGCTGCCATGCGCGATTTCGGGGTGGGTTTCCGGTACCTGATGAAGGGCCAGAAGTGGGTGGGCCGGCACGGCAGACAGTTCGGCTTCGGGCTTCTGCCAGGTCTGATCACACTCGTCCTGTACGCGGCCGCACTGGTGGCCCTCGCCCTGTGGGGCGCGGACTTCGTCACCTGGGCGACACCCTTCGCCGACGACTGGTCCAGCCCCTGGCCGGGACTGTTCCGCGGCTTCCTCACCGCCGTCCTCTTCGCGCTCGCCCTGCTGCTCTCCGTCCTCACCTTCACCGCGATGACCCTGCTCATCGGCCAGCCCTTCTACGAGAACCTCTCCGAGAAGGTCGACCGGGACGTCTCACCCGACGGCACCGCGCCCGAGTCCGGTCTGCCCCTGCTGCGGGAGCTGTGGATCTCCGCCCGCGACAGCCTCCGTATCCTCGCCCGGGCCCTCGTCTGGGCCGTGCTGCTGTTCGCGCTCGGGTTCATCCCGGTGGCCGGGCAGACCGTCGTACCGGTGATCGGGTTCCTCGTCACCGGGTTCTTCCTCACCGAGGAGCTCACCGCCGTCGCGCTGCAGCGGCGCGGGGTCGAAGCGCGCGAGCGGCTCGGCATGCTGCGGTCCCGCAGGACCCTCGTCTGGGGCTTCGGCACTCCTCTGGCGGTGGCGTTCCTCATCCCGTTCGTCGCCGTGTTCCTGATGCCGGGCGCGGTCGCCGGAGCCACCCTCATGGCGCGCGACCTGCTCGGCGAGGAGACCGCCGGGGACGACAGCGAGGAGCCCGAGCAGGAGGGCGTCACCTCGTGACCGAGGTGCTCGCCGTCGCCGTCATCACCGTCCTGGCCGTGATCGCCCCGGGCGCCGACTTCGCCATGGTGGTGCGGGGCAGCTACCTCCACGGCCGCCGCACCGGACTCCTCGCCGCACTCGGTGTCGCCGCCGGTGTCCTGGTGCATGTCACGTACACCATGCTCGGCGTGGGACTGCTGATCGCCTCCTCCACCTTCCTGTTCACCGTCATCAAGCTGGCCGGCGCCGCCTACCTCGTGTACATCGGCGTCCGCACCTTCCGCTCGCGCGCCGAGGTCACCGTCGACCTGGAGAACAGGACCGGTCTGACCCCGTTCGCGGCCCTGCGCACCGGTTTCCTGACCAACGTCCTCAACCCGAAGACGACCCTGTTCGTCGTCTCGACCTTCGCCCAGGTCGTCAGCCCCGGCACCCCCGTGCCCCAGCAGGTGGGCTACGGCCTGTTCATGTCGCTGGCCCACCTGCTGTGGTTCGGCGTCGTCGCGGTGTTCTTCTCCCACGACCGGATGCGCGGCCTGATGCTGCGCGGCCAGAAGGTCCTCAACAAGGTCATCGGATCCGTCCTGGCCGGCCTCGGCATCAGTCTCGCGTTCGCTCCGTCGCACTGACCGCCACGGTCACGATCGACCGCACCTGACCGATGATGTCCAGCCGGTTCCGTACGAACTCGGGGTCGGTGACCTCGGTGGTGTTCCCGTCGGCGAACCGCAGCACGGGCGTGTGCACATGCCCGCCCGGCAGCCTCTCGTGCAGCCCGAGCCGGTCCCGGAGCAGGGTCGCCCGGTAGGCGATCTCGTTGGAGAGGTAGTCCCCGCCGCCCCCGGCCCGGGCGGTGGAGCCGGGCGTCGGCCCCTCCGGCCGGACCACGGCCTCGGTGCCACCCGCCGGGATCTCCGTCACGCTCGTGTTGTCGTACACCGGGAACCGCCCGGTCCCGGCGGCGACGATCTCCGCGTACGGCAGCGTGGTCGACGTCCACTGCGGCTGCGAGGCCGGGTCGGTGACCGGGATCGTCTCCGTGCGGCCGACGTTCTCGTTGTCCCCGAAGCCGCCCCGCCAGGCGCCGTTGGTGCGCTCGATGTCGAAGCGGCCCACCCGGCCCTGGCTCACCGTGGCGAAGAGGTCGGCCTTCGGCAGATGCGGCCGCAGCGCCCGCTCCACCGACCCCTCCGCGAAGTCCCGCCAGCGCACGGGGAACATGGCCGTCTCGATCCGCGCCGGACCGTCCGCCGTCTCGATCACCGTGCCGTCCAGGGCGAGCGCCACGGCGCCGGACGGATTGGAGATACGGATGTCCCGGTCCAGGGTGAACGGGTCGAAGCCGGTCACCAGGATGCGCTTCATCCCTTCGCCGTGCGGATATCGGATGGCGGTCTGTCCGCGCGAGGTCCGCTCCAACGCGTCCAGCAGCCGCGCCCGCTGCCCGTCGCTCAGCCCGAACCCCGCGTCCCAGGTACGCAGTTCACGGGTCATACCGAGCCGAGCCCAGTACAGCGGCCGGTCGTCGTCCCGGCTCAGGTCACCGGCCGCAGGGCCGCGCCCCTGCGCCCGGTCGACGGCTCTGCGCCACAGCTCGGTCCCCTCGCGCACGGCGGCGCGCCGGGCCTGGGCGTAGGAGCCCGCCCGGTCGAGGGCACGGGCGAAGTCCGGTGCCACGGTGTCGAATCCGGAGCGGCGGAGTATCTCCTGAGGGACGGCCCCGTCGAGACGGCGTTCCTCGACGGTGGGGCCCGTGGTCGTATCGGCGGAATGCGCGGTGGCTGTGGACGTCGTGGGAGTCGTGGCGATGGCGGTGGTCGTGGCGGCGGTGAGACCGGTCAGCAGGGCCAGACCGAGAACGCCTGTGCGAACACGTGAGGAGTTCAAGGAGGTTGAGGCCTTCCGTCGTCGTGGGGTACGGGTGGGTGCCGGAGGCCGCAGTATCGCGTGACCGGAGTGGTCCACGCCATGGGCGGGACACTCGGGCGGGGATCGGCACGACCGCCCGTCCCGGCCGCCGGGGGAGCCCCCTGGGGCCGGGGCGGGAACGTCCGCGCACGGACGCCACGCACACCGCGCGGTCCGGCGCCCTCGTCGGGCACCGCGGCGGAGTCCGGGCGTACGGACTCGGCGGCCGGCGCGGGGGAGCGGTGCGACGCCGGGACCGGTGGCCACGTACCCCCGCGTGGCGGTCCCCTCGGCGACGACCTGCGTGACGAGCGGCCGGAAGCCCCGTCGCAGGGCCACGCCCGGCAGGGTGCCGTCGGGGGCGCCCGCCGCCGGGGATCCTGTCGGCGTCGGCGGACCGGTCGAGCCGTACGGGGCCCTCGTGACCGGCCTGCGGGTGATCCGCGCCGGCCGACGACACGCAGGGTGCGTCGAGGAGGCGGCGGAGCGCGCGCACATCCAGCGAGCCGCGGCCTTCTTCGCGGCCCCCGCGGACCCGTCGGCCGGGATGTCCTTCCAGGTCCCGCGCCTGTTGCGGCCCGAGGTCAGGAGCGGGCCGAGGGCGTGGCCGTGGTGGGGCCGTCCCGAAAACAGATGTGAAAGGTTCGCACGGGATTGAAGCGGGCAGTCTGAACGAGGGCCGCCGGGGCCCGGCAGGGATTACCGTCGGGTCCGGGACGTGCCCACATGAGCAGCCCCGGCCCGGGACCCTGACCCCGGACCGGGGCTCATGTGTGCGGGAAGCCCGCGCTCCACCACGGACGGGACGCCCTCGGTCTACCGCACGGAGAAGCCGTACACCGTCTCCGAGCGGAACACCCCGTCCGGCCTGAGGACCGTGCCGGGGAACTCCGGACGGTTCGGCGAGTCGGGGAAGTGCTGGGTCTCCAGCGCGATGCCGTCCCCGGGCGTGAAGGGCTCCGTGATGTGGTCCGCGGTGTAGAGCTGCATCCCGGGCTCGGTGGTCGCCACCGTCAGTACACGGCCGGACGACGGGTCGTACAGCTCGGCCACCTCCACCGGGGTCCGGGTGACCCCCTTGTCGAGCACGAAGTTGTCGTCGTACCCGGTCCCCGCCTTACGGGCCTCACGGAAGTCGAAGCGGGTACCGGAGACGTCGGCGAGCTCACCGGTCGGGATCAGGTCCGCGCCGGACGGGGTGTAGCGGGAGGCGGCCAGCCGCAGCTCGTGCCCGGCCGCGCTGCCGGAGCCGGCCAGGTTCCAGTACGAGTGGTTCGTCAGGTTCACCGGCGTCGGGGCGTCCGTCACCGCCTCGTACGCGATGCCCAGCGCGCCCCGCTCGTCCAGCGTGTACGTCACCGAGACCTCCAGCCGTCCCGGGAAACCCTCCTCACCGTGCGCGCTCACCAGGGAGAGGCGCACGCCGTGCCCGACCGGGGAGACATCCCACACGCGCTTGTCGAAGCCCCGCTCACCGCCGTGCAGCGAGTTCGGCCCGTCGTTCGGCTCGAGGGCGTACGTGAACCCGTCCAGGGGGAAGCGCGCGCCCGCGATCCGGTTGGCGTACCGGCCGATGAGGGCGCCCAGGAAGGGCTCCGGATGCCGGAGATAGCCGTCCAGGTCGGAGAACCCCAGCACCACGTTCCCGGTCCGCCCGTCCCGGTCCGGCACCTCGACGTCCTGCACGATCCCGCCGTACGACAGAATCCGTACCTGTACGCCCGCCCGCCGCAGGGTCCAACGGTGCACCGGCGTGCCGTCGGAAAGTGTGCCGAAGAGTTCGTTCATGTGTGAAACAATAAGTCACGGCTTCGTCGCCGTGACCGTCCGGTATGCGATCTCGGCCAGCTTGGCCTGCCCGTCGATGCTGGGATGGAACCAGTCCCAGCGGCTCAACTGCGCCGTGCCGAAGCGGTACGCGTGCACGGCGCCCCCGTCGAAGCGGCAGCGGCGGTCCTCGGCGCAGACCTCCCGAAGCACCTCGTTGTAGTCCTCCACCCGATTGTGCACCGTCTCGCGACGCAGCGTCGCCGCCGCGTCCAGCGCGTCCGGGTCGCCCAGCATCGTCGGGCAGATGCCCAGCTTCCACACCTGCTTGCCCATGGCGCTGGTCCGCCCCTGCGACCACAGCCGCTTCAGGTCCGGCACACTCGCCACATAGACCTGCGTCTTCGGCAGCGCCTCGCGCAGCGTGCGCATCGCCTCCCGGAAGTCCGCACGGAAGTCGGCCACCGGTGTCATCGCCGACGTGGTGTTCCGGCAGGCGTCGTTCGCCCCGGCCATCACCGCCACCAGCTCCGGGGAGCGCTGCACCGCCCACACCATCTGTCCGGGCAGATCCGCCATCCGGGCCCCGGTCACCGCGTAGTTCCAGCTCCGCTCGGCCGCCCGAGCCCGCCCCAGCAGCCGTACGGCGAGACTGTCGACCTGCTCGCTGGTGCCCGTCGCCCATGACACCTCGGGGCAGTCCGTCAGCACCGCGCAGGCGTCGAAGCCCGTGGTGATCGAGTCACCCACGGCGGCGACCGAGTCCGGCCCGGTGTCCCACACGGGCGTGGGCTTCGGGGACGGCCGCCCCTCCTTCGCCGCCGTGCCGGACGGTGCGGGGGAGTCACCGCCCACGGCGTCACAGCCCGCCACGCCGAGCGCGGCGGCCGTCACCACGGCGAGCACGGCCCGTCGGCCGCGCCCCCTCCTCCGCGTCGCCTGCTCCATCCCTCGCCTCCCCGCGCCGTGCCGGTGTGTCTGTCCCCCACCCTTACAACGCAGGGGAGTTCCCGCCCGTCCGAAGGACGCGCACGAAAGCAACGCCCCTCACCCGTACAGGCGTCCTGCCGGGTGAATGACGGGTGTTTCCCGGCACCAGGACGGACGGTACGTCACACTCCTTGCTCCGTCGCACGGTAGCCTCGCCATCAACGCGGCCCGCGGCCGTTCCGCCCGATCGACGACCCGCTCAGCCCGGAGGTTCCGGTGACGACTCGTGGAGTTCTGTACGTGCACTCCGCGCCCCGCGCGCTGTGCCCGCACGTCGAGTGGGCCGTCGCGGGGGTGCTCGGCACGCGCGTCAGCCTGGACTGGATCCGCCAGCCCGCGTCCCCCGGCACCTGGCGCTCGGAGTTCTCCTGGCAGGGCCGGCCCGCCACCGCCTCCCAGCTCGCCTCCGCGCTGCGCGGCTGGCAGATGCTGCGCTTCGAGGTCACCGCCGAGCCCAGCGTCACCGCGGAGGGCGAGCGCTACAGCTGTACCCCCGACCTCGGCATCTTCCACGCCGTCACCGGCATCCACGGCGACATCCTCATCCCCGAGGACCGCCTGCGCGCCGCCCTGGTCCGCTCCCGGACCGAGGAGACCGACCTGGAATCAGAGATCGCCAGACTCCTCGGCAAGCCCTGGGACGACGAACTCGAACCCTTCAGACACGCAGGCGAAGGCGCCCCGGTCCGCTGGCTCCACCAGGTGGTCTAGAAGCGCCCCAGGGGCGCGGGAACTGCGCGCCCCACCCTCACGACCCGCACCCGACCACCCCACCCCGTGGGGCCCCAGGGGCAAAGCGCCCCTGAGCACGGGACGGGAAGGGAAGGGGCAGGAAAGAGCGGCGGGGGCGGAAAACTCCAGGTCCCAGGCTGCGCCGCACGGCAAAGGGCCCCCGCCTCACCCGAGGCGGGAGCCCTCCACACAGCCGACCGCGCCTACACGGACCGGAACGCCAGCACCACGTTGTGCCCACCGAACCCGAACGAGTCGTTCAACGCGGCGATCCGCCCGTCCACGGGCAGCTTCCGCGCCTCACCCCGCACCACATCCGCGTTCGCCGCGGCCTCAGGATCAAGGTTCTCGACATTGATCGTCGGCGGAGCCACCCGGTGATAGAGCGCCAGCACGGTGGCCACCGACTCCACCCCACCCGCTCCACCGAGCAGATGACCCGTCATCGACTTCGTCGCGGAGACCGCGAAGTGGTCCGCGTCGTCCCCGAACACCTTCCGCAGCGCCTTCAGTTCGGCGATGTCACCCGCCGGCGTGGAGGTGGCATGCGCGTTGACGTGCACGATCTCCGCCGGATCCAGGTCCGTGCGGTCCAGCAGGTTCTGCAGGGCGTGTGAGATGCCCCGCCCCTCCGGCTCCGGCTGCACGATGTCGTGCGCGTCGGCCGAGATGCCCTGGCCGACCGCCTCCGCGTAGACGCGGGCGCCACGCGCGGCGGCGTGTTCGGCGGATTCCAGGACGACGACACCCGCGCCCTCGCCGAGGACGAAACCGTCCCGGCCGACGTCGTAGGGACGCGAGGCGCCCTCGGGGTCGTCGTTGTTCTTCGACATCGCCATCATGTTGCCGAACGCCGCGATCGGCAGCGGGTGGATCGCCGCCTCCGTGCCGCCCGCGACGACCACGTCGGCGCGGCCGGTGCGGATCATCTCGATGGCGTAGCCGATGGCCTCGGCACCCGACGCGCACGCCGAGACCGGGGTGTGCACACCGGCACGGGCACCCACCGCGAGACCCACGTTCGCGGACGGGCCGTTCGGCATCAGCATGGGGACGGTGTGCGGGGAGACGCGGCGGACGCCCTTCTCCTTCAGCACATCGTACTGGTCGAGCAGGGTCGTCACACCGCCGATGCCGGAGGCGATGACCGCGCCCAGCCGGTCGGGGTCGACGTTCGGGTCCTCGCCGGCCTTGGCTTCGAACCCGGCGTCGGCCCACGCCTCCTTGGCCGCGACCAGCGCGAACTGCGCCGAGCGGTCCAGTCGGCGGGCCTGCGGCCGGGGAATGACCTCGGTGGGTTCAACAGCCACCGGTGCCGCGATACGGACTGCCTGGTCGGCGGCCCACTCCTGGTCCAGGGGCTTGACGCCGGAACGTCCGGCGACCAGGCCCTCCCAGGTAGAGGCTGCGTCGCCACCCAGCGGTGTGGTTGCGCCGATACCGGTGACGACCACGGTGCGATTGGTCGGGCTCATCGGAATTCCTTCTCCAACGGATCTACGAGGATTCGTACGGCGCCACCGCCGGGTGGCGGGGCCGGGCTCCCGGCCCCCGGGCCTCCCGTACGGACGGAAGGCCCGGCAGGGCTCAGGCCTGGTGCTTGAGGATGTACTCGGTCGCGTCGCCGACCGTCTTGAGGTTCTTGACGTCGTCGTCCGGGATCTTGACGTCGAAGCGCTCTTCGGCGGCGACGACGACCTCGACCATGGACAGCGAGTCGACGTCCAGGTCGTCGGTGAAGGACTTGTCCAGCTGGACGTCCTCAACCGGGATGCCGGCGATCTCGTTCACGATCTCCGCGAGACCGGCGACGATCTCTTCCTGAGTGGCGGCCATGATGGCGCTCCTTCTTTGTGATTCCAGAGGATGAAACGGTGTTTCCTCGCGTACCGGACCGATGATCCGGCACGGAGTGCCTAGGGGAGGGTAACGACCGTCGCGGCGTAGACGAGACCCGCCCCGAAGCCGATGACGAGCGCGGTGTCGCCGCTCTTCGCCTCGCCGGTCGCCAGGAGCCGCTCCATCGCGAGCGGGATCGAGGCGGCCGAGGTGTTGCCGGTGGTGCGGATGTCACGGGCGACCATGACGTGCTCCGGCAGTTTCAGGGTCTTCACCATGGAGTCGATGATCCGCACGTTGGCCTGGTGCGGGATGAAGACGTCCAGGTCGTCCGGGCTGATCCCGGCCGCGTCCAGCGCCTGCTGGGCGACCTTCGCCATCTCGAACACGGCCCAGCGGAACACCGCCTGGCCCTCCTGCGTGATCGCGGGGAACTTCACGTTTCCCTCGCTGTCGAGCGGCAGCTGGGAGACGTCGCCGACACGGTACTTGTCCCACGACACGGTCTGCTTGATCGTCTCCGACTTGTCGCCCTCGGAGCCCCACACGGTCGGGCCGATCGCCGGCTCCTGGGACGGGCCGACGACCACGGCGCCCGCGCCGTCACCGAACAGGAAGGCCGTGGCCCGGTCGGTCAGGTCGGTCAGGTCGCTCAGCCGCTCCACGCCGATGACGAGTACGTACTCTGCCGAGCCCTCGACGATCATGCCCTTGGCCAGGGTCAGACCGTAGCCGAAGCCGGCGCAGCCGGCCGAGATGTCGAAGGCGGCGGCCTTGTCCGTGCCCAGCCTGTCGGCGATCTCGGTGGCGACGGCCGGGGTCTGGCTGAAGTGCGAGACGGTCGACACGACCACGGCGCCGATCCGCGAGGCGTCGATCCCGGCGTCCGCGATCGCCTTGCCGGAGGCCTCGATCGACATCGCGGCGACGGTCTCCTCGGGCGAGGCCCAGTGCCGGGTCTCGATGCCGGAGCGCGAACGGATCCACTCGTCGGACGAGTCGATCGTCTCCAGGATCACCTCGTTCGGCACGACCCGGGTGGGGCGGTAGCCGCCCACGCCGAGGATGCGCGCGTACGGGGCGCCCTTGCTGGGCTTGATCTTCGCCATGCGGGTCGGCTCCTTAAGGCGATCAGGCGGCGTGCTCGGCGACGAGCTCGCGGGCCGCGTCGAGGTCGGCGGGGGTCTTCAGGGCCAGCGTCTTGACGCCGGGCAGCGCGCGCTTGGCGAGGCCGGTCAGCGTGCCGCCGGGGCAGACCTCCAGGAGGGCGGTGACGTCGAGTCCCTTGAAGGTCTCCATGCACAGGTCCCAGCGGACCGGGTTGGCGACCTGGCCGACCAGGCGCTCCAGCACCTCGGCACCGGAGGAGACCGCCGCGCCGTCCCTGTTCGACACGTAGGTGAGCTTCGGGTCGCCGGGCGTCAGGGCCTCGGCGGCCTTCGCCAGCGCCTCGACCGCGGGGGCCATGTGGTGGGTGTGGAAGGCGCCTGCCACCTTCAGGGCGACGACCTTGCGCACGCCCTCGGGCTTGTCCGCCTCCAGCGCGGCGATCTGCTCCCTGGTGCCGGCCGCGACGACCTGCCCCGCGCCGTTGATGTTCGCCGGGGTCAGGCCCAGCTTCTCCAGGTGCGCCAGGGTCACCTCGGGGTCCCCGCCGAGCAGCGCCGCCATCCCGGTCTCGGTGATCGCGGCGGCGTCGGCCATGGCCAGACCCCGCTTGCGGACGAGGGAGAGCGCGGCGGCGTCGTCGAGGACACCCGCGAGGGTGGCGGCGGTGATCTCGCCGACGCTGTGACCGGCGACGGCACCGGGTGTCACGTCCCCGAGCGCGGAGGCGGACAGCAGCCCGGCCGCGACCAGCAGCGGCTGGGCGACGGCCGTGTCGCGGATCGCGTCCGCGTCGGCCTTCGTGCCGTAGTGGACGAGGTCGAGTCCGATGGCGTCGGACCACGCGGCGACGCGGTCCGCGGCACCGGGGAGTTCGAGCCATTCTGTCAGGAAGCCGGGCGTCTGGGCACCCTGGCCGGGAGCGACGAGTACGAGCACTCTCACACTCTCTCTTGGGGACGGGCACGGCCGCCCGTGGGGACAAGGACGAAGAACAGCAGGGGGTTTTGTGGAGCCTCCACAAAAGACTAGGACTGAAGATCGCCGTCAGCCAGACGCCCCAGGATCAGCGCGATCCGGAGCGTGAACGCAGAGCGTACATCGGAGGGTGACCATCCGGTGACGTCCGTCACACGTCGGAGCCGGTAACGGACGGTGTTGGGATGCACGAACAGCATGCGCGCCGCGCCCTCGAGACTGCTCGCCTGTTCGAGGTACACGCTGAGTGTCTCCAGCAGAGCCGCCCCGGCCTCCTCCAGCGGTCTGTAGATCTCCTCCACCAACTGCTCACGCGCCGAGGGGTCCGAGGCGATCGCCCGCTCCGGGAGCAGATCGTCCGCCAGCACCGGACGCGGCGCGTCCTGCCAGGCGGAACACGCCTTGAGGCCCGCCGCTGCGGCCTGTGCGGACCGGGTCGCGGCCAGCAGGTCCGGCACCACCGGGCCGGCCACCACCGGACCCGCCGCGTACGGCCCGATCAGCGACTTGGCGACGGTCAGCGGATTGTCGCTGCCGCCCGCGATCACCACGAGCCGGTCCCCGAGCACACCGGTCAGCACCTGGAGCTTGGCGTGCCGGGCGGCCCGCCGGATCGCCTCCACGGTCAGTTCCGAGTCACCGTCGGGCGCCGTGCCCAGCACCACGCACACATGCTCGGGCGAGTTCCACCCCAGCGCGGCGGCCCGCGACACGGCCCCCTCGTCGGCCTCCCCGCTGAGTACGGCGTTCACGACGAGGGATTCCAGACGGGCGTCCCAGGCACCCCGTGCCTCGGCGGCCTGCGCGTACACCTGGGCGGTGGCGAAGGCGATCTCCCGGGCATACACCAGGAGCGCCTCGCGCAGAACCCTCTCGTCGCCCGGCGCCGCCACCTCGTCGATGGCGGACTCCATCACCTCGATGGTGGTGCGCACCATCTCCACGGTCTGGCGCAGCGTGATCGCCCTGGTCAGCTCACGCGGTGCGGTGCCGAACACATCGGTGGAGATGGCCTGCGGGGCGTCGGGGCGCCGGAACCACTCGGTGAACGCGGCGATGCCCGCCTGGGCCACCAGGCCGATCCAGGAACGGTTCTCCGGGGGCATGGCCCGGTACCAGGACAGCGTCTCGTCCATCCGCGCGATCGCCTGCGCGGCGAGAGTGCCGGACGACCTCTCCAGCCGCTTCAGCGTCGCGGCATGACGATGGGCGGGGCGTGCTGCGGCTGCGGGGGTACTGGTTTCGGGTTCGGGCACGGGGACAAGACTGCCTTATCGGGACGGCCGCGCGTGTCGCAGGGCCTACGGTGGACCATGTGATGGACGTACGGCGCGCGGACGAGCGCTACCAGGGCGGCGATCCGGCGGCCGGAATCGAGACCCGCCACGCCTTCTCCTTCGGCCCCCACTACGACCCCGACAACCTCCGTTTCGGCGCGGTGATCGCCTGCAACGAGGAGCGCCTGGGCCCCGGCGCCGGCTTCGAGGAGCATCCGCACAGCCACACCGAGATCGTGACGTGGGTGGTCGAGGGCGAGCTGACCCACCGGGACTCCACGGGCCACGAGACGGTGATCCGCCCCGGGGACGTGCAGCACCTGAGCGCGGCGTCCGGCGTCCGCCACGTGGAACGCAACGCCGGCCTCGCCCCCCTCACCTTCCTCCAGATGTGGCTGGCCCCGCGGGAGCCCGGGGGAGAGCCCTCCTACGAGGTCGTCCACGGCATAGCCGACTCCACCCCGTACGCCCTCCCGGAGGCGGCCGCGATGCTCCACGTCCGCCGGCTGGGGGCGGGGGAGCGGACGGCGGTGCCGGACGCCGCGTATGTGTACGTCCATGTGGTGCGCGGTGGCGTCCGGCTGGACGGGGAGCGGCTGGGGGTGGGCGACGCGGCCCGGATCACGGACGCCAAGGGCGTCGAGGCGGTCGCGGTCGGTGGACCGGTGGAATTGCTGCTGTGGGAGATGCGCGGCGCGTGACGCGGGCCGGTGGTGCGCGAGGTCGTGACGTCCTAGGTCCGGGCCGCGAGCCACTCCTGCAGTTCACGGTGGCGGAACTGATAGGCGAAGCCCTCGACGCGCATGATGCCGGCTTCGACGCACCAATCGAGGAAGCCGCCGAGTCCTACGGGGAGCCGGCGGCCCGCGGCCCACTTGAAGAGGAGGTAGCGACGCCAGGCCCTCGCCGCGATGATGAAGGCGGGGAGGACGGAGAGGGCCGCGCCGTAGGCGAAGCCGAGGAAACTCTCCGATCCCAGGGCGATCACCGAGCCTCCCCACAGCGCAGTGACGGCCGCCCAGAAGAGCGCATAACGCAGTTCCGCGCGCAGCGGGTCGCGTGGATCCGTCAGGGTGGCCCGCGGGTGGTCGCCCGTCCTCCAGACGGCCTGTGAGGTCACGAACGACAGGACGTTCGCCACCAGGATCGACGCGAACAGTGACGGACCGAGGCCCCGGTCCACCAGAAACAGCACCCAACCGATGACGTACAGCACATTCCAGCCGATCATCTTCGGCTCTCCCAGCAGCCGCCAGTCGAGGTGACGTGGAACGGGCTGCTGTCGGGTGCTGTCCAGCGCCATGGGCAGTACCGTCTGTATCAGGGTCAGCACGCCGAGGGCGGCGAAGACCTGCGGGTACGGGAGGCGCTCCCAGGGGGTGATGCCGAACCACTCGGCCAGGGTGATCGAGACGATGAACGGCCAGGTCAGCACCACGAGTTCGGCGTACGCCATCCCGGTGCCGCGCTCCATCCGCCACAACCGGTGCAGCACGAGATCCGTGTCGGAGACCACCTCGTCACGGGGGCGCGGGGCACCGCCCGTCTCATCGGGCCGATGGTCGTCCCGCAGATGCCTGGCCAGGGTCGTCAGCCACTCCTCGACCTTCGCGGGGTCTCGGCGGCGGCCGCCGTGCGGAGCCTGATTGTGCGTCGACGCGGCGGCGTGGGTGTACAGGCCGAGCAGATGGGCCGGTACGGCGTTCAACGGCATCGCCAGGAGCGCGTCGGGGTTGCGCAGCGGGCGGAAGTCGTGTTTCTCGGTGTACGCCGTGGTCAGCAGGGCCATCCGCCACGGCGTGTCGAGGACCCGGGCCAGCCCACGCGGGGTGCCGGTCCAGGTGAGGGCTTCGGCGAGCCGTCGCCATTCGGGCAGCCACTGCCCGGTCTCGTCCTGGCCGCACCTGCCCAGGAACGCGAGCTGTTGGTCGCTGGAGAGCGGCTGGAGGGTGACGACGGTGGCGTGTTCGAGCTTCTCCTTCGATTTGAGGGCGTTGTAGTGGTCGGTTCGGCAGACCACCACGAGCGACGCCTGGCCCGTCCGGCCGTCGTACTCGCGGTTGAGCCGTTGCAGGGCCTTCAGCGCCCGGGTCTTCGCGGGCGTTACGTCGGGCGGGTCCATCTCGTCGAGGCCGTCGAGGATGGGCAGGACGAGCCGGTCGCCGAGGAGTTGGCGCGCCACGGCCCTGGAGCGGACCAGGCCGCTTTCCTTGAGGTAACCGGAAAGCCAGTCGGTCAGCGTGAGTTCGGTGTTCCAGGTGGACAACGGGATGCGTACGGGCACCGGATCACCGTCCTGCCACCCGTCCATCAGATGGGCCATCAGCTGGGTCGCGGCGACCGTCTTTCCGGAACCGGGGCCGCCGAGGATGACCAGGCGGGCCTTGCACCGTGACGAGGTGAAGTAGTCGCCCAGCGGATCCGACACCGTGCTCCCGGGGTCGGCGGAGTCCTTGAAACCGACAGGGATCACATTGTCGGAGCCCGGGAAGTAGCCGCGCGGAGCGGCTATGAGACGCCGGTCCACCAGGTTCTTCAGCTCGGCCAACTGGCGCGTGCGGTCCAGTTGTTCGGCCCTGAACGTGAAACCCAGCGCGTACACGGTGAGACCGACGGACGCCGCGCTGAACGCGGTCGCGAGGATGTCGGCCAGTGGGCTGTCGCGCAGCGGCGCGGTGTCCCGGAAGACGAAGAGACTGGCCGCACCCGTCAGGAAGACGACCGCCAGGACACCCCATATGGAACCGCGACGCGTCCCCCGTGTTGCCCTCATGATCCCGTAAGTGTGTCGAGACCAGGGGCACTTGGCAATGTGTCAGGTGTGTCGGAGAAGTCACGGGTGGGCTCCCCCTTCGAGGGCTCGGGCGCCGAGCGGTGGGGCAGGGTGCGGGACGAGTGTCTGGCCGACGCGTGACCGCGGTGGACAGGCTTCCGCCCCGGCGCGGGGGACCGTGCCGGGGCGGAGCGGGCAGAAGGGCTGAGGGTCAGGACGTCAACGTCAGAACGTCAGGCCCCAGCTGTTGATGTAGCCGGTGTCGGCGGAGTAGTTGTCCGTGACACGGAGCTTCCACGTGCCGTTGGCCGTCTCCGAGGAGGCGTTCACGGTGTAGGTGGTGTTGATGTTGTCCGCCGAGCCGCCGGTGCCGGACGACTTGAGGGTGTAGAGCGAGCCGTCGGGGGCGACCAGCTGCACCGTCAGGTCACCTATGTAGGTGTGGACGATGTTCACCGGCACCTGGAGGGCCGAGGGGGCGTTGCCGGAGACACCGGTGACGGTGACCGGGGACTCGACGGTGGACCGGTCACTGATCGTGTAGTCCGCGGTGTTGGTGAAGGTCTTGCCGGGCGGCGGGGTGGTGCCGCCGCTGCCGCCGACGTTCAGCAGACGGTTCGGGGAGCCGGTGCCCGGGTTGGTGACGGCACCCGAGACGGACTTGGTGATCAGCGCGGAGGCGACCTGCGCGGGGGTGGCCGACCGGTTGTCCGCGAGGTACAGCGCCGCGGCGCCCGCGACGTGCGGGGTGGCCATCGAGGTGCCGGAGATGGTGTTGGTGGCGCTGTCGCCGGTGTACCAGGCGGAGGTGATGGACGAGCCCGGGGCGAAGATGTCCAGGTTCGAGCCGTAGTTCGAGTAGCTGGCGCGGGCGTCCGTGTTGGTGGTGGCGCCGACGGTGATGGCCTCGGACACCCGGGCCGGCGAACCGGTCGCGGTGGTGGACTCGTTGCCCGCGGCGACGGCGAAGGTGACGCCGGCGGCGATGGCGTTGCGCACGGCGGTGTCCAGGGTGGCGCTGGCGCCGCCGCCGAGGGACATGTTGGCGACGGCCGGGAGGACCGCGTTGTCGGCGACCCAGTCGACGCCCTCGATGACGCCGGCGGTGGTGCCGGAGCCGTTGTTGTCGAGGACGCGGACGCCGACGATGGAGGCCTTCTTGGCGACGCCGTAGGCGCTGCCCGCCACCGTGCCGGCGACGTGGGTGCCGTGGCCGTTGCCGTCCTGGGCGACGTTGTCGCCGTCCACGGCGTCGTAGCCGTTGCGGGCGCGGCCGCCGAAGTCGCTGTGGGAGATGCGTACACCGGTGTCGATGATGTACGCGGTGACGCCCTGACCGGCGGTGTCGTCGTACGTGTACGAGCCGCTCAGCGGCAGCGCGGTCTGGTCGATGCGGTCCAGACCCCAGGACGGCGGGTTGGTCTGCGTCGCCTGGGTGGTGAAGGTGCGGTTCTGCTCGACCAGTGCGACCGAGGGGTCGGCGGCCAGCTTGGCGGCCTCGGCCTCGGTGGCCTCGACGGTGTACCCGTTGACGGCCTCACGGAAGGTGTGCTCGACCTCGGCACCGTGCTTCTTGGCGACGCCCTTGCCCTTGGCGGAGGTGGCCTTGGTGTCCGACTTGAGGGTGACGATGTAGCTGTCGGCGACCGCGTTCGGCGCGTCCGCGTAGGCGATCGTCCCGGTCGCGGGGTCGGCGGCGTGCGCGGGAAGCGCGGTGAAGAGACCGCCGGCGAGCGCGGCCGCGGCGACGGAGCAGACTCCGGCGAGCGATCTCCGCTTGGTGTTTCGCGTCAGGGCCATCTGAGGGTCCTCCTCGACAGGGGGATGTGGGGGATGTGCGTCTGCGTGAGGCGCACGTGGCGAACGCCTGTACCGGGGCTCCGGACAGGAACCGGTAATGGTCAGGTACATGCCAATCACGGTCACTGTGGCCGCGTTCACATGTCCCTGTCGCCAGCCGAATGATTGAACGGTCTACGCGGATTGCACAAGGGGTTCCGCCGGGCCTTAACCGCGACGCCACACGGCAGAAATGACACAAGGTCATCAACCGGTACAGATACGCTGCGTAAACGAGATCACTGTCACAGCGATCTCGTGGAGTCACGTCGAGGCCCTCGGCCGGCCTCCCCGAGGGAACCTGTCGTTCACCGGCCTGCGGCAGGCCCCGCTGCTCACCGCGGTGCGAGAGGACATCACGTCGCGTTCGTGCCGGTTCGGTTCAAGAAGACCCATGCGCGGATTGCCTGACGTCTCGTCACACAGAGTGGTCTCTGTCGACCTCTCCGTCTGGACCGTGGGTGGAGGACGCACCGTCGGGCGGGTCGAGCCGACCTTCAAGACGGGCCCGGCGGCAGGGGGGTTTATGGACCAGTCGAGCAGGTTCCCTTTGGCTCTGCCCCTCGGACCAGAACCGCGTCAGGCTGGGAACACCGTCGACCTCCCGGAGGGTTCCCTTGAGTCTCGCGTTCCTGCTGACCACCCTGGTCGTGGTGGTCACCCCCGGCACCGGGGTGGTGTACACCCTCGCCGCCGGACTGGCCCACGGCCGCCGCGCCAGTGTGGTGGCCGCGTTCGGCTGCACCCTCGGCGTCGTGCCGCACCTCGTGGCGACGATCAGCGGCCTCGCCGCGCTGCTGCACACCAGCGCCGTCGCCTACGGGGTGGTGAAGTACCTCGGTGTCGGCTATCTGCTGTACATGGCGTGGGCGACGCTGCGCGACGGTGACGCGCTGTCCGTCGAGGCGGAGGCCGAGCCGCGGTCGGCGGTCCGCGTGGTCACCTCCGGAGTCCTGATCAACGTACTGAACCCGAAACTGACGTTGTTCTTCGTCGCGTTCCTCCCCCAGTTCGTGCCCGCCGGCACGCCCGGCTCCCTGGGCCTCATGCTCCGGCTCGGCGCGGTCTTCATGGCCCTGACGTTCGTCGTCTTCGCCGCGTACGGCATGTGCGCCGCGGCCGTGCGCGACCGCCTGTCGGCCCGGCCCCGGATCACCACGGGTGTCCGCCGGGTGTTCGCCCTCTGCTTCGTGGGCCTGAGCGCACGGATGGCGGTGGCGTGAGATGCGTTTCCGGCACGCCGACTCCATCTGGTCCGACCACCCCCGCCTCGTCGCGGGCGTGCTGCACGCCACCGGCGTGAACCGGACGGCCGACGTCGGCCCGAGCGTCGCGGAGTACACCGCCCGCGCCCGGGCCCGGCTGGCCGGCACCTCCGAAGGCCGGTTCCCCGAAGTACTGGCCTGGCGCCGGGCCTTCGCCCGGATGGGTCTGAAGCCGACCCAGTACCGCTGTGCCTCGGAGTCCCTGCTGCGGCGGCTGCGCAAGGAGGGGACGCTGCCGCACATCCACCCGGTGGTCGACCTGTGCAACGCCGTCTCCGTCGCGCACGCGGTCCCGGTCGCGGTGCTCGACGCCGACCGCGTCACCGGTCCGCTGCTCGAAGTGCGCCACGCCCACGGCGACGAGGAGTACACGACCTTCGGCGGCGACACCGAACACCCGGCACCCGGTGAGGTGACGTACGCCGACTCCGCCGGGCGGGCGCACGCCCGCCGCTGGACCCACCGGCAGAGCGGGCACTCGGCCGTCGGCGAGGACACCCGCCGCATCCTCGTGATGGTGGAAGCCGTTCACGACGGCGGTACGGACACCGTCGCGGAGGCGCTGAGCACGATCGCCCGGGAACTCACCGCGCACTGGCCGACTGCCCCCGTGACGGCCCTTCTCACCTCCTCCTCGCGGGAGTGCACGCTCGACGACGGGCCGCTGACCGGCACTCGGGCGCCGTAGCGGTGCGTGGCACCATGGGTGCGGTGAGCGAGAGGGACGGAGTGACGAGCGGTACGGCGGCGGACGACGCCCCTTCGGCGTCCGGCTCCGACTTCCTGCAGCTGCGGTCCGGCGACGCGCCCGCGGGCGGCAAGGCGGACTGGCTGGCACAGCGGCTCCGGCAAGCGATCACCGACCGCCGGCTGACCGTGGGCAGCAGACTGCCGGCCACCCGGGTGCTCGCCGCCGAACTGCGCGTCTCCCGGGGCGTCGTCACCGAGGCGTACCGGCGGCTCGCCGAGGACGGCCACGTCGAAGGGCGCCGGCGCGGCGGCACGGTGGTCGTCGCCGCGCCCCCGGCCCACCAGCCGCCCCGTGCCGGTCGAGCCGCAGCGCACTCCCCCTTCACCGGCGAACCCGGCGCCGACGTCTTCGACGCGCTGCGCGCCGCCGACGCCCGCATCGACCTCACCCCCGGCCGGCCCGACCTGCCCGCGTTCCCCCGTGCGGCCTGGCTGCGCGCCGAACGATCCGTGCTCGCCGAACTGCCCGCCGCGGACCTCGGGTACGGAGACCCTCGTGGTGCCCCACCGCTGCGCCGTGCCGTCGCCGCCTGGCTGGCGCGCAACCGCGGCGTCCGGGTCGGGCCGGACGGCATCCTGATCGTCTCCGGCACCGCGCAGGCGCTCAGCCTGCTGCACCCCGTGCTGAGGGCGGACGGCATCACCGGTGTCGCGGTGGAGGACCCCGGCTCGCTCGGCACCCGCCAGCACCTGCGGCACGGAGGACTGGCGACGCCGCCGGTGCCGGTCGACGGCCAGGGCCTGCGCGTCCACGCGCTGCGTGCCACCGGCGCCGACGCCGTACTGCTCACCCCCGCCCACCAGTTCCCCACCGGTGTCGTAACGAGCGGTGGGCGCCGCCGCGAACTGTTGCGCTGGGCCGCGGACGGCGGGCTGATCGTGGAGGACGACTACGACGCGGAGCACCGCTACGACCGGCCGCCCGTGCCCGCCCTGCGCTCGATGCTCGCCGACCGGCTGTGCTACATGGGCAGCGTGTCCAAACTGCTCGCCCCCGCACTGCGGATCGGCTGGCTGGTCCCGCCACCCCACCACCTGGACGGGCTGACCGACGCGAAACGCCTCGCGGACCTCGGCAACGCCGTGCTGCCCCAACTGGTCCTCGCCCACCTGATGGAGTCGGGGCAACTGGAGCGCCACTTGCGGCTGCAACGCGGCCGGCACATCCGCCGCCGCGACGCGATGATCGCCGCCATCGACGCACACCTGCCGGGCGCGGTCGTCCACGGCGCGGCGGCCGGCCTGCACCTGACGGTCACGTACGCGCCGGACGTGCCCGACACCGCACTCGCCGCCGCCGCGCTCGCCCACGGCGTGAAGTGCCATCCCCTGTCCTGGCACCGGCAACTCCCCGGCCCTCCGGGCCTGGTCCTCGGCTACGCGGCGGATCCGCCGGGTGTCCTCACGGAAGGAGTGGCCCTGATCGGCCGCGCCCTGCGCGAGCTGTCCTGACCTCCCTGAGGGCGGCCCGGTGCCGCCTCGGGCCGCACACGCGACCTCGCCCGCCGGCAGGGCCCGCGGATCGCGGTGCCCGCCGCCTGGTGCCGGAAGTCGAGGACGTTGCCGGGGTGGCGGAGCACGGGGCGGCGGTTCCCCCGGCCCACCGACCGGGGCAGCCGGATGTGGCAGCGAGGGCGGGGACCGGCGGCACGGGCCGGGGCTGTACCGGGCCTCTCGTGGGACGTCCCGCCGGACCGCCGGCGGCGCCCGGCCGGTGCGCGAGGGTCAGCCGCGCAGTTCCGCCAGCACCGCGTCCGTGAACGGCGGCCACGCCTCGGCCGCCCACGGCCCGAAGGCGCGGTCGGCCAGGGCCACGCACGCCGCGCCCGCGTCCGGGTCGATCCACAGGAACGTGCCCGACTGGCCGAAGTGGCCGAAGGTGCGCGGCGACGACGACGCGCCCGTCCAGTGCGGCGACTTCGCGTCGCGGATCTCGAAGCCGAGACCCCAGTCGTTGGGATTCTGGTGGCCGTAGCCCGGCAGGACGCCCTTGGTTCCCGGGTACTGCACGGTCATCGCCGCCGCGACGGTGCGCGGGTCCAGCAGGCGCGGCGCCTGCACCTCGGCGGCGAACCGCAGCAGGTCGTCCACCGTGGAGACGCCGTCCCTCGCCGGGGAACCCTCCAGCGAGGTCGCCGCCATCCCCAGCGGCTCCAGCACCGCCTGCCGCAGATACTCGCCGAACGGGATCTCCGTCGCCTTCGCGACATGGTCCCCCAGCTGTTCGAACCCGGCGTTGGAGTACAGCCGCCGCTCACCGGGCGTCGAGGTCACCCGGTGCTCGTCGAAGGCCAGCCCCGAGGTGTGCGCGAGCAGATGCCGCACGGTCGAGCCGTCCGGGCCCGCCGCCTCGTCCAGTTCGATCGCGCCCTCCTCGTACGCCACCAGCACCGCGTACGCCGCGAGCGGCTTGGTGACCGAGGCCAGCGGGAAGCGACGGTCGGCCGGCCCCTGGGTGCCCAGGACGGTACCGTCCGCCCGTACGACCCCCGCCGCGGCGGTGGGAACCGGCCAGTTCTCGATCAACGCCAGACTCTTCAACGACATGCCGTCGAGCCTAAGCGCTCAGAGCGTCAGCTCCAGCAAGGGGTCGGACCGGCGCTGGAAGCCCAGCGAGACGTACAGCGGTTCGGCCTGCGAGGACGCGGTGAGGCGGACCCGCCGGACGCCCCGCCCGCGGAACCACTCCAGCAGCGCCTGCACACAGGCACGCGCGTATCCGCGGCGGCGCGCGTCCGGGTCGGTGGCGACGCTGAACACGGAGCCGTCCAGGCCGGACGGATTGCGTGCCCCGCCGATGCGGTAATCGACCGTGCCGGCCACCAGCGTCGCCAGCGCACCCGGCCGCTCCGGGTGGTCCACGACGAACGCGGCGAAGTTCCCGTCCGGCTCGGCCAGCCGGGCGCGCAGCACGGGCAGGGACTCGGCATGCCAGGCGGTGGACGGGTCGGAGCGGGCCATCGCGTCGATCATCACCTGACGCAGCCGGAGCACTTCCTGCGCGTCCCGGGGTGTCGCACGGCGTACTGAACCCATGCCCGTACGGTAATCGGCCACCGGTCCCCATGTCCCGCTCATTTCCCCGCTGCGCCGCTTGCTTGGAGCGCACTCCAACGTTCTAGCGTGGGGGCATGACGGTGACGGAGAGCACAGGTACCAGCGCCGACACGTGCGCCGGACCGCCGCAGGGGAATCGCCGGCCGGACGGCGAGGACAGGTACACGATCAGCGAGGTCGTCGCCCTCACCGGGCTGACCGCACACACGCTGCGCTGGTACGAGCGCATCGGACTGATGCCGCACATCGACCGTTCCCACACCGGTCAGCGGCGCTACAGCAACCGCGACCTCGACTGGCTCGCCCTCGTCGGCAAGCTCCGCCTGACCGGGATGCCGGTCGCGGACATGGTGAGGTACGCGGAACTGGTCCGCTCGGGCGACGACACCTACACCGAGCGTTTCGAGCTGCTCAAGCAGACCCGCGAGGACGTGCTGTCCCGGATCGCCGAGCTCCAGGGCACCCTCGCCGTGCTCGACCGGAAGATCAGTTTCTATGCGGACGCGGGGCGGGCCCTGGCGTCGGAGAGGGCATGATGGCAGGCGACAGGATCGGCACGGCGGCGCTGGGCGGCGGTCCCCGGGTGGGCGTACAGGGCCTCGGCTGCATGGGTATGAGCTTCGCCTACGGCCCGGCGGACGCGGACGCCTCCCGGGCGACCCTGGAGCGGGCCCTGGAACGGGGCGTCACGCTGTACGACACGGCCGACGCGTACGGGGACGGCGCCAACGAGCGCTTCCTCGCCCCGTTCTTCAGGGCGCACCGGGACGAGGTGGTCGTCGCCACCAAGTTCGCCCTGGCGATCCCGCCGGACGACCCCGACCGGCGGATCATCCGCAACGACGCGCCCTACATCCGCCAGGCCGTCGAGGCGAGCCTGCGGCGCCTGGACACCGACGTGATCGACCTCTACTACATGCACCGGCGCGATGTGAACGTGCCGATCGAGGAGACCGTCGGCGTCATGGCCGAGCTGGTGCGCGCGGGCAAGGTCAAGCAGCTCGGCCTGAGCGAGGTCACCGCCGGCGAACTGCGCGCCGCGCACGGCGTGCACCCGATCGCGGCCGTGCAGTCGGAGTGGTCGCTGTTCAGTCGGGACATCGAGGACAGGGTGGTACCGGCGGCACGCGAGCTGGGCGTGACCCTGGTCCCGTACTCGCCGCTCGGCCGTGGCTTCCTGACCGGCTCCTTCGCCGACGCAGGCCAGGATCTCACCGCCGACGACGTCCGCCGCCGGATGCCCCGCTTCACCGGCGACAACGCCGCGGCCAACGCGGCGCTGCTGGAACCGGTCCGCACCGTCGCCCAGGCCCACGACGCCTCCCTCGGCCAGATCGCCCTGGCCTGGGTCCACCAGCAGTCGGAGATCCACCGCCTCCCTGTCGTCCCCATCCCGGGCACCCGTAAGCCGGCCCGGGTGGAGGAGAACACGGCGGCGACGCGCATCACTCTGACGGCAGAGGAACTGACCCTCTTGGACCCGATCGCCGCGAAGGTGGCGGGCACCCGCTACGCGGACATGGCGTTCACTTCCGCGGGAAGGGAGTAGATCAGCACCCAGGAGCGCGGGGGCCGTATCGACGTGCGGCTCCGCCGCGTGGGCGCGACCAGCCACGAAGAGCCCCCGGTCCGAACCCGGCCTCCCCGCCGGAGGTCAAAGCTCCGAGAGCAACTCCGCCTTCTTGGAGGAGAACTCCTCATCGGTCACCAGCCCGGCCTGATGGAGTTCTCCCAAGTGCCGGATCCGCTCGGCGATGTCCGCGGGGTCACGGCGCGCACGCGTCGTGGACAGCGCCGGCACCGGAGTGCAACTCCGCACCGCCGCCAGCACCGCCCCCGCGAACGGCAGTGACTCGTGCACCGGCCCGTATCCCAGCCCGAACACCACCGCGCCCGGATCCTGGTCGGCCTGCGCCGGCGGAGCCCCCGCGTCCCGCCGCACCAGCCGCAGATGCCCCTCGAACACCTCGGGCGAGCGCCACTCCACCCCGCACAGCTCACCGATCGGGAACCGCTGGTCCCCGGCCTTCCACTTCGCCGACGACGCGCCCGTCCAGAACCACCGGAAGGACACCGCCGTACCGTCGAAGGTCGCCTTCCCGTCGTACGCCTTGAACTGCAGCGGCGCCTCGGGGGCGGCCACCAGATGGCGCTCCGCGGGTCCCGACTCGGTGAGCCGCGCGCGCAGTTCGTCGGCGTAGTACTCGGCGAGCGTCTCACGTTCGGCGGGCAGCACCAGCCGGTAGGGGTCGCTGCTCTCCTTCAACTGCCCGGCGGCCGCCTCCAGAAGGGGATCCGCACCGGGCCGGAGCTCCGCACGCAGGACCACGGTCCCGCGCCTGCCCGGCGTGAGGGTCACCCCCTCGATCGCCTCCAGCGGCACCCGCCGCTCCCCGAGTGCCTGGAAGAGCTTGGGCGTTCGGATCCCCCGTTCGTAACGGATGAGCACGGAGTCGGACTCGAACTCCCAGGCGGCATGCATTCCGGCCAGTACGTCACCCATGCGGCTCATCGTATGCGGCACGAGCTTCTCCGTCCCCTCCCCAGGCATACCGCAGTATCTCCGCCGCTACGCGCGTCCGGTAGGGGTCGTACCGGACAAACCCGCCCGGCAGACGTCGCCCTCGTGCGCGCAGGAGACCGCTCGGTATGCGCCAACACCGATCTCGGCGAAGTTCCGCACACTGTCCGTGCCCGGCACGAAGTACCCGGCGTGGCCCTTCGCCTGCCGTGCCGACAGCACTCGCGCCCCGAACCCGTCGGCCACCGGGTCGGCCCCGTGTCCCAGGCCGCCCAGCTCCAGGTACGGCACGTCCTGGATCCAGTCGTCGGCGTCCCGCATCGCCCACACCCGCGCGGTGGTGTCCAGCTGGGAGGCCTTCTCGACCCGCATGCCGGGGCTGCCGGCCACCGCGATGTCCGCCACCCGCTCCGGCAGGGTGTGCGCGGCGATCCCGCACACCACGGAGCCGTAGCTGTGGCAGAACAGCGAGACCGGTGACCTCCCCGGCAGTCCGCGCAGCATCGCCTCCAGCCGCTCGGCGCCGTCCCGGGCGCGCATCGCCATGGCCGCGTCCATACCGAGCCCGCTGGGGGCGGTGTAGTCGGCCCAGGCGATCACGGCCGTAGGGGTCGTGGGGTCGGCGTGGCGCTCCGCCGCGTACAGGGACTCGGCCATGCCGGCGGGGGCCGAGTACTTGCGGTCGGCACGCTGAAAGGTCAGCAGGTCGGTGTCGGCACCGGGGACGACGACCGAGACCCGCTCGGCCCCCGGCAGATCACCGAAGACCTCCGCGACCCGGCCGGAGCCCGCCGGGTCGAAGGCGAGGATGTGCCGGCCCGGGCGCATCAGCGCCCCGAAGCGTTCCATCCTGAGGGCGGCGTGCCGCTGGCCCGACGCGGTGAGACGGTCGTCGTGCACGCGCTCCGACTCGACCTCGAGGGCCTGTGCCAGCGCGATGCGGTTGGCGCGGTAGCGCAGCTCGAGGGGTGCGCCGTTCATGTTGCCGACCGCCAGCGGGTAACGGTGGGCCAGATGCGCACGCTGTCCCTCGGTGAGGGTGGCGAAGAACCGGGCCAGCCGCGCGGGCGCCGACCGCGGGTCCGGGAGCCGGTGGCCCGCCATGCGGCCGTGTTCCCAGGCGCTGACCGACGCCTGCAGGGGAGCGGGGTGACGCTGGTGGCGCAGCGCCGTCCATCCGCTGGTCGCCAGCATCACGAAAACGACGGTGAGCGCGAGCAACGCGCGCCAGACGTTCAGCTGCGGGGAGGTGTCGAAGGAAGTCACTGAAAGGACACACTAGGAGAACGGGAGTGTCTCGCGTGAGCCAAGTGACCGGTATCACGTTTCGGTGCGGCGGTTCGGGGATCGGTCCGTACGCCAGTTTCCCGCGAGGGCCGGGCCCACATGGTCGAGGCAGCTCGTCATCAGGTCCCGCATGGCCGCGACGCTGAAGTCGTCACCGGCGGACCAGCGCCGCTCCGCCACGCGGACCACCCCGCCGAACGCGGCCACCAGGATCCTCGGCCGGGGGTCGTCGTCCACGTCGAGCCCCTCGCGCTCGGCGATGACGCGGGCCAGCTCCTCCTCCAGCTCCGTGGCGCGCCGCAGATGGGCGGCGAGCAGGGCGGGTGTGGACTCGATCACCCGGTAGACCCGCAGGTGCAGTTCCAGCGGGACCAGCTGCTCCACGGCCTCGTGGATGGTGTCCCAGCTGTCCAGCACGGCCCGGCGCAGCACCTCCAGCGGCGTCTCGCCCGGCGGGCGCTCGCGCACGGCCTCCAGGACGTGCGACTCCGCGAGCCGCGGGACGAAGAACGCCACCTCCTCCTTGCTGGCGAAGTAGCGGAAGAAGGTGCGCTGCGAGACGTCGACGGCCGCGGCGATGTCGTCGACGGTCGTCCCCTCGTACCCGCGCGAGGCGATCAGCTCCAGCGCGGCCCGGACCAGCGCGTCCCTGGTGCGCTGCTTCTTGCGCTCCCGCAGACCCGGCCGCGGCAGCGCGTCCACGGCGGTCCCGACCGTCTCCATTGCTCCTCCTTGAACTGTTTCCCCAGTTCAGGCTATAACCGAGCGTCGTGTCAGTGACCGACCGGTGAATCAGTTTGTCAACTGTCAGCGGCTGACATTAGCCTCGAACGCATGACTAGTCAGACCACCATCGACAAGGCGGAGCCGGGGGACGGGCCTCCGGTCGCCCCGTCGGGCGCGACACCGGGCAAGGGGTTGCGCGGGCACCCCTGGTTCACACTCGTGACCGTCGCCGTGGGGGTCATGATGGTGGCCCTGGACGGCACCATCGTGGCCATCGCGAACCCGGCCATCGGCAAGGACCTGGGGGCCACCTGGTCCGATCTCCAGTGGATCACCAACGCCTACTTCCTCGCCCTCGCGGTCTCCCTGATCACCGCGGGCAAGCTCGGCGACCGGTTCGGCCACCGGCAGACGTTCCTCATCGGCGTGGCGGGCTTCGCCGTCGCGTCGGCCGCCATCGGACTGTCCAACGGCATCACGATGGTCGTCGTCTTCCGTGTCTTCCAGGGTCTGTTCGGTGCCCTGCTGATGCCGGCGGCGCTCGGCCTGCTGCGGGCCACGTTCCCGGCCGAGAAGCTCAACATGGCGATCGGCATCTGGGGCATGGTCATCGGTGCCTCCACCGCGGGCGGCCCGATCCTCGGCGGTGTCCTCGTCGAGCACGTGAACTGGCAGTCGGTGTTCTTCATCAACGTGCCGGTCGGCATCCTCGCCGTCGTGCTCGGCGCGTGGATCCTCCTGGACCACCGCGCGGAGAAGGCGCCGCGCTCGTTCGACCTGCTCGGCATAGCCCTGCTGTCCGCCGCGATGTTCTGCCTCGTCTGGGCGCTGATCAAGGCCCCCGAGTGGGGCTGGGGCGATGCGCAGACCTGGTCGTTCATCGCTGCCTCGGTGGCCGGCTTCGGGCTCTTCGCCTTCTGGGAGACGAAGGTCAGGGAGCCGCTGATCCCGCTGGCGCTGTTCCGTTCCGTTCCGCTGTCCGCGGGTGTCGTGCTGATGGTCCTGATGGCCATCGCCTTCATGGGCGGCCTGTTCTTCGTCACCTTCTATCTGCAGAACGTGCACGGCATGAGCCCAATCGACGCCGGTCTGCACCTGCTGCCGCTCACCGGCATGATGATCGTCGGATCCCCGCTGGCCGGAGTGATGATCACCAAGGTCGGACCGCGCATTCCGCTGGCGTTCGGTATGGCCTGCACGGCGCTGGCCATGTACGGCATGTCGACGCTGGAGACCGACACCGGCAGCGGCGTGATGTCGCTCTGGTTCGCCCTGCTCGGTCTCGGCCTCGCCCCGGTCATGGTGGGCGCCACCGAGGTCATCGTGGGCAACGCCCCACTGGAGCTGTCCGGCGTCGCCGGTGGTCTCCAGCAGGCCGCCATGCAGATCGGCGGCAGCCTCGGTACGGCCGTGCTCGGCGCGGTGATGGCCTCCAAGGTCGACAGGGACCTCGCGGGCAACTGGGCGGAGGCGGGGCTCCCGCAGCTCACCCCGGCCCAGTCGGAACAGAGCGCGGAGCTCGTCCAGCAGGGCATCGCCCCGGTGCCCGAGGGCACTCCGGCACAGATCGCCGCGAAGATCACCGACGTGGCGCACGACACCTTCATCTCCGGCATGAGCCTGGCGTCCCTGGTCGCCGCCGGAGTGGCCGCGGTGGCGGTCCTGGTCGCGTTCCTCACCAAGCGCGGTGCGAACGCGGAGGCCGGCGCGGGTGTGGGCCACATCTGACGGGCCGTCCTATGATCCGGTTTCACTCATCAGGGTGAACCGACGCGGTGATCTCTCCCCGGAGGCCGGCACCGCGGGCCACGGTGGGTCGATCCCTCCGCAGGGCAGGAGGAGGGCCGGCCGTCGCGTGCTGCCGGAGGGGGGCAGCGCGCGGGCGGCGGCCCCACCCGCCATGTGCGGGGGGTGAATTCACCACGGAAGCGGGGGTACCCGCCATCTCAACGAACCCTTCAGGGAGTTGATGATGGCGAGCTTCGGACACGGAACGCGCAGGCACCCCCGCACACGTGGCCGGACGGGGTCACGATGGGGGTCCCCCCGGGCGAGCGTGTTCGAGGCTGGGGGAGGGCCGGACCGCGCGACGCTCGGGATCATCGGACTCATCTGCGCGGTCGCCGGGTTCTTCGTGCTGGGGATCGTCCTCGGCCCGGTGGCGATCGTCTGCGGATGGCTCGCGATGGGCCGTAGCTGGGCGGGCTCCCGCCCGGTGCCGGCCCTGGTCGCCGTGGTCCTGGGTGCCATCGACACGCTCCTGGCCATCATTTTCCTGGCCGGAGCGACAACGCCGGGTTACGGCATGTTCTGACCCGGAGTCACAGGGGTGGGGGGGGGGGGAGGGGGGGGGGGGGGGGGGGGGGGTGTGCGTTCCCCCAGTGGAGGGGGAGCAACAAAGGCGAACCACTCGCACTCGCCCACCGGCAGACCCAAAAGACCAC